>JAEUJK010000438.1 GCA_016794735.1 Gemmatimonadota bacterium
CGCGATCCTGCGTGAGGTCGAGTCCAAGCGCCAGCTCGATGGGTATCGCGGGCACTACTACGGCGTCCTGCGCCCCGGTGTCGGCGTGACCTTCGTGCAGTTCAGCGGCTTTGGCTTCATCAGCGGTCGCTCCGCGGTGTCGGTGCAGGTCGGCTGGTTCAACCGGGAGTCGGCGGCGCGTGAGACAGTGGCCCACGAACTGGGGCACAACTTCGGCCGTCCGCATGCGCCATGTGGCGGGCCTGCCAATCCGGATCCCCAGTATCCTTTCGTCGAGGCCGACATCGGCGTGACAGGATGGGATGCCTTTACGGCCTCCACCGGTGGTCGCGGCGAGTACCTCCCGCCGACGACGAAGGACCTGATGAGTTATTGCCGGCCGCTCTGGATCAGCGAGTACAACTTCCGGAAGATGATGGAGGGCCGGGACGTGCTTGCGGCGACGGCCGCCGGCCACGGGGATCGCGCGGTGCTCGTCCGCGGCGAGCTCGGGCCAGCGCCGCGACTCGAGGCGCCATTCATTGTCGAGGCCGCAGAGACTGCCGACGTTGTCCATGGTCCCACGGTGGTCGCGGAGCTGCTGGACGGTGCGGGGCGGGTCATCGCATCGCGCACGCTGCCGGTCCTGGCGAATGACCACGGTGGTCCCGAGAGTGTAGTGGGGCGCGTTCCGGTGCCCGTGGGAGGCAACGTGGCTGCGGTGCGATTACGCACTTCGCGCTCGACGGTCACGCGCGCGCTGCCGGCAGCCGCCACGCCAGCGCTCACGCTCCAACAGACGGGAGCCGGCGAGCTGCAGGTCTCCTGGGATGCGTCACGCGTGAGTGACCTGCTGCTGCGCGATGCGACGAGTGGTGAGGTGCTGTCCTTCGTGCAGGGCGGTCGCGGGATCGTGCGGGCGCCGCGGGCGCGGGTGCGCGCGCACTTCAGCAACGGGGACCTGCGCGAGGTCCGCTGGTGAACCCGCCGACGATCGAGGTGATCCTCGTCGATGCGGAGGATCGACCCGTCGGGACATGCGAGAAGCTGGCCGCCCACGTCGAGGGGCTGCTGCACCGCGCCGTGTCGGCGTTCCTGTTCGACGCGGACGGGTGCTGGCTGCTCCAGCAACGCGCCGAGGGGAAGTACCACAGCGGCGGATTGTGGTCCAACGCCGCCTGTACGCATCCGCGCGTGGGGGAGTCACTCGAGGAGGCCGTGCGTCGCGCGGTGCGCGAGGAACTCGGCGCGGAGATCGATGAGCTGCGCGCGGCGTTCCCGTTCCTCTATCGGGCCGCGGTGGGCAACGGACTCGTCGAGCACGAGTTCGACCATGTCTTCACGGCTCGGCTGGCCGGCGCAATGTCCCCGCAGCCCGGCGAGGTGTCGGCGGTGCGCTGGTGCGCGGCGGACGAGGTCACGCGCGAACTCGCGGCCCAGCCGACGACCTTCACGCCGTGGTTCCGGCTGCTGCAGCCGGTGGTGGCTGCACACCGGCTGCAGGCCCGTGGCGCTGCAGCCGGTGTCGCACGCGCCTAACGAATCGCGGCGCCGTCCCGGTAGTAGTCCCCGAGCAGGTGCTCGGCGAAGTACTCCATCATCATGCGGTTGAAGTAGGGCTGCATGTCGCCGAAGCCGTGCGGCTTGCCGGGAAGGATCATCATGTCGAAGCGCTTGTTCGCCTTGATGAGCGCCTCCACCAGGCGAATGGTGCCGCCGGGGTGCACGTTGTTGTCCATGTCACCGTGCACGAGGAGCAGGCGCCCGCGCAGGTTGCCTGCCAGTTCGGCATTGGTGGGTACGCGGATCTCGAAGCGCGTCGAGTCGCTGGCGGGGAGGACGTCACTCACCGGGGCGCGCCCTGACGTTGCGGTGGCCGTGCGGCGCCGCGCGGAGTCGGCACGGACGGGCACCTCGCGGAGGCCGTGATACTGCTCGCTCCAGTTCTGGTTGTAGATGTTGTTGTCGTGGTTGCCCGCGGACGACACGCCGACCTTGAAGAACTCGTTGTACGGCGGGAGGAGCAGGGCGGCCCCGGTGAGGAATCCACCGCCGGAATGCCCGAAGATCCCGACGCGATCGATGTCGATGAAGGCGTGGCGCGCCGCCAACTGCTCGATGCCGGCCTTCTTGTCGGCGAGGGCGTAATCGCGAAGGTTGAAGTACGAGAAGTTCTGGTAGGCGTTGGACCGCAGCGGGTTGCCGCCCCGGTTGCCGATCTGGATGACGATGAAGCCGAGCTGGGCCAGCTGCTGCTGCGTGCCACCGGGCTGGAAGCCGACGTTGACCTGCTCGGTCTGCGGGCCGGGGTAGACGTTGGCGATGATGGGATACTTGCGCGTCGAGTCGAAGTCGAACGGCTTCCACATGTTGCCGTAGATGTCCGTCGTGCCGTCGGCCGCCTTGACGACGAACGGCGTGGGGGGACGCCATCCCATCGACTTGAGCTGGGCCAGGTCGACGGTCTCCAGCTCCATTACCATCCGGCCCATGGCATCACGCATCACAGCGCGCGTCGGCAGGTCGGGACGACCGTGGTTGTCCACGAAATAGCGACGCGTCGGCAGGATGGTCGCCTGGTGGTCGGCGTCACCCGCATCGAGCAGCGCGAACCCGGTGCCGTCGGTGTTCACGCGATACAGGTGGCGCTGGTAGACGTTCTCCCCGGGCTCGCGTCCCACGCCGCTCACGAAGATCACGCCACCGGTGGTGTCGATCTGCGCGATCTGGTCCGCGCGCCATGCGCCTGAGGTGAGCGGCTTCTTGTAGGTGCCGTTGTGGTCGTACAGGTAGTAGTGGCCCCAGCCCGAACGCTCGGACCACCAGATGATGTCACCGCCGGTCCTGGTGTATCGTGGCGCCTGCTGTTCCAGGTTGGCGTTCTCCACCGACTCGGTGATGAGCGTCTTGATCGCGCCCGACGCGAGGTCGATCTCGATCAACTCGAGGTTGCGCTGCAGCCGGTCGCGACGGACGAGGCGCAGGCGGTCGGAGCCCGTGGTCCAGTGCTGGAAGAAGAGGCGCTGGTCCCGCCAGCGGCCGACGTTCACCGGCTTGACTGCCGCCTCGCCGCGCCGGAAGAGGTACAGCTCCTGCTGCGCGACGTCGGCTTCTCCCGGCATGGCGTAGCTGTACGACATGAGCGCCGGGCGCGGGTTCGCCAGCGAATTGACGAGGTAGAGCTCCTTCACCTTGCGCGCGTCGTTGCGCGTGATGACGAACGCCTTGCTGTCCGGCGACCAGGTGACGTTGGCACGGACGCGCGGGTCGCGGTTGCGGCCCTGGCCCCCGTCGTTCTGCGTCGAGTCGTCCTGCTGCTGCAGCGTCTGTGTGGTGTCGCGGAACCCGAACGACCGGTTCTTCTCGCCGTCGGTCGAGATCTTGAGCGTGTCGGTGCGCCCCTTCTCGACGAGGTAGAGGTTGTGGTCGCGCGCAAAGACGAAGGCCGTGCTGTCGGGCGACCAGTTGCGGAAATCCCCTTGCTGGTTGCCGAACTGTCCGCCACCACCGCCGCCACCTCCACCGCCGCCCTGTCCGCCCTCGCTGCGTTCCTCGTCAGGCGGCAGTGAATCGCCACGCGGCGGCCGGCCCATCGCCCGCAGCGTTTCGGCGGCGAGCGCCCACTCGTAGCGCACCGTGTCGACCGTGAAGCGGATCGCCTTGTGGTCCTTGGTGAAGTTCAGCGTGGTGAAGGGCAGCCGGTTCGCGTCGTACGGCTTCTTGTGTGCCGTGGCGAGGGCCGCCGCGAGCTTCACGTGATCGAACAGCGGCTGCTTCACCTTGAGTGGCGGGAAGACCAGCATGAAGCGGGAGCCGGCCTGGTCGCGCCAGTTGTACCAGGCCGAGTCCGTCTTGCCGATGAACCGGGCCGCGACGTTCGCGCTGTAGGTGACGCGGCGCATGGCCTCCGGGTTGAACTTCTCGGCCAGTTCCCAATTCGCCCGCACGCGCGGACTGCTGGTCGTGGTGGTCGGCGCCTGCGCGACCAGGACGCTGGGGAGGACGCTGAGGGCAAGGAAGCGACGCACGGGACGAGTGGCGAGGGGGAATGGAGGATGGAGCCGCGGGCCGCCGGTGGCCGGGAGGAGGGATCCGGACGCACCGACGTCACGCGTCGAGCAACTACATGATCTGCCCGCCGGGGATCACGATGTGCGGGAGGTTCTTCAGGAGCTGGTTGAGCTTGGCGATGCGCGTGTTGACGATGGTGTTGAGCTGCTGCTGCGTGTCACTGGTCTCCTTCACCAGCTCGCCCTGGCGCCCCACTTGTGCGTCGGTCGGGCGGGAGACCCCGCGCGACACCGATCCCGACAGCGACTGCACTTCCTGCAGCAGGCGCGGGTACTGCCGATAGCCCAGCCCGGCGAGCGGGCGGGTGATCTTGGTATCGCGGAACTCGCGCAACTCCTTGAGCGAGGTCTCGGCCTCGTTGAGCGCTTCCTTCTCGTTCGGGGCGTTGCGCTTGATGTTGTCCACCAACCCGGTGAGCTGGTTCATCAGGTTGTTGGTGCGGTTGAGGATTCCCGAGACGTTGTTCGAGAGCTCGGCCAGGGACATGGCCGCGTCGCGTTGGGCGACCAGGTCGGCCGTGGTGACCGTGGCCCGCGGATCCAGCTCTACCTTGATGGGCTTGGTGACTTCCTTGCCGCCGGCGATCAGGGTGACGGTGTAGTCACCCGGGAGCACCTGTGGTCCGCCGCCAAACCCGAAGCGACGCGCCTGTGCGGCGAACTCCGCGGGGATGCCGTCCATCCCGTCGCTGCCGCCGGGGATGTCGTGCCGCAGGTCCCACGTGGTGGTGTTCACGCCAGCGAGCCCCGGGATGCGACGGACGTTGCGCACGACCTTGCCGGTGTTGTCCTTGATGACGAGGCGCGCGTCGTTCGCCGGTGCCTTGAGGTAGTAGGAGAGCAGGGCGCCGGTCGGCGGGTTTTCCCCGCTGTAGTACTTCTGGCCGACGTTCGCCTCGAGGTTCCACGTCACCCAGCGCGTGGCCGGTTCGGGATCGAAGAGCGCGACATCCGTGGCCATCGCCTGGCCGAGCTGCTGCAGGATGGCGAGGTCATCCAGGATGTAGAGTCCGCGGCCGTGCGTGGCGACGACGAGGTCGTTGTCGCGCTTGTGCACGAGCAGGTCGCGCACGGGGGCGGCACTCATCCCATTCCGGATGCTGTGCCAGCGCTTGCCCTGGTCCCACGAGGCAAAGATGCCGAACTCCGTCCCGGCATAGAGCAGGTTGGGGTTGCGGGGATCCTGCCGGACGACGTGCACCCAGCCGCGCGCCGGCAGGTTGCCGGAGATGCGCGTCCAGGTCTGGCCGTAGTCCGTCGTCATGTAGGCATACGGCGTGTAGTCACCCGTTTGCCAGTGGGACGCGGCGACGAAGGCGGTTCCTTCCGCGTGCGGCGACGCGTCGATCGTGGAGATCCAGGCCGCCGGCGGCAGGTCGCGAATGTTGCGGACGGTGTTGGTCCAGGTCTTCCCGCCATCGCGGGTCACCTGGATGTTGCCGTCGTCGGAGCCCGCCCAGATCACCTGCGAGTTCCTTGCGCTCGGGGCAATGGTGAGCAGCGTCGAGTGGAACTCGGCGGCCGTGTTGTCCGGGACCACCGGGCCGCCGGAGAGGCGCTGCTTGCTCTTGTCGTTGGTTGTGAGGTCGCCGGAGATCTGGGTCCAGGACTGGCCGTAGTTTGTCGTCTTGAAGATGACGTTGCCGCCGAAGTAGACCGTCTTGGAGTCGTTGGGGTCCGCGGTGATCGGCGCGTTCCAGTTGAAGCGGAACTTGTGGTGTGCCAGCGAGTCGCCGGCCGACCCGGTGCGGTACGGGTACGGGTGGATCGAGCGCTGCTCGCCGGTGCGCATGTCGGTGAGGACGATGCCGCCGCCCTGTGACGCCGAGTAGACGAGCCACGGCTTCTCGAGGTCGGGGACCGCGAAGAAGCCGTCACCGCCGCTCACGGTGACCCAGTCGCGCTTGCGAATCCCTTCCGTGAGGGTGCGCGAGGGGCCACACCAGTGGCCGTTGTCCTGCAGGCCGCCGCAGATGTTGTACGGCTTCTCGTTGTCGAGGTTGAGGTGGTAGAACTGCGAGAAGGCCACCGTGTTCTCCACTTCCCAGGTGCGCCCGCCATCGTAGGAGCGCTGCCAGCCGCCGTCCGAGCCCTCGAGGATGTAGTTCGGGTCCGTCGGGTCGATCCACATCGCCTGGTGGTCGCCGTGGATGTCGGCGCGGATGCTCTGGAAGGTCCGGCCGCCGTCCTCGGACTTGTAGAGTGATCCGGACAGGGTCCAGACCACGTTGGGGTTCTTCGGGTCCACGCGGACGTCCGCGTAGTAGAAGGGACGGAAGTTGATGTTCGGGTCGCGGCTCACCGTGCGCCACGTCTTCCCGCCGTCGTCGGTGCGCCAGAGCTCACCCTCGGTCTTCGTCTCCGAGATCATGTAGACGATGTTGGGATCGGCGCGGTGCACTGAGACGCCGACGCGATCCATGTCGCCTTCCGGGAGGCCGCGGCCGTTGCCCTTGCCGCTCAGCTTCTCCCAGGTCTCGCCGCCGTCAATCGACTTGTAGATCCCCGTCTCGCCGCCACCCGAGGTGAAGTACCACGGGTACCGCTGGTGGCGGTGCATGCCGGCCCAGACGATTTCCGAGTTCGTCGGGTCGATGTCGACGTCGGAGCACCCGGTGAGGTTGTCCTTGTAGAGGATCTTGCGCCACGTCTTGCCGCCGTCGGTGGTCTTGTAGAGGCCGCGATCCTCTGAGGGGCCCCACGTCTTCCCGAGCGCGCAGACGTACACGATGTTCGGATCGTACGGGTCGATGCGCATGCGCGGGATCTTCTCGGTGTTCTCGAGCCCGATCTTCCGCCAGCTGCGTCCGCCGTCGACGGACTTGTAGACCCCGTCTCCGATAGATGCGGAGTTACGCGGGTTCCCCTCGCCCGTGCCGAGGTAGAGGATGTTCTTGTTGGTCGGCGCGATGACGAGGTCACCCATCGACGCGTTGTCCTTGTCGTCGAAGAGCTGCTCGTAGGTGACGCCGCCGTTGGTGGTCTTGATCAGGCCGCCGGCGGCGGAGCCGACGTAGTAGGTCGACCGGTCGCCGGGGAGGCCCACGACGAGGGGGATGCGTCCCGCCTGGTTGGCCGGCCCGATGGAGCGCCAGGTGACGCGCTTGATCGCATCGAGCTCGGGGGTTCCGGTGAGGGCCGCGGGGCGTGCCTGGGCGGCGACGGGGCTCGTGGCCGCGGAGACCGCGTCAATGGCCAGGACGCAGGTGAGAAGCCGCAGGGGGGTGATTCGGCGCATCTGGGGTGGGGAAATGGTCGCGGAATAATGGGCGCGGGGCCGCGCGCGCGTGAGTCGGGGTTGTCGGGATTACGACGGGTTCGGCGCGTGCGTTGGGGGAAAAAGAGAACCGGCCGGACTCCCGAAGGAGCCCGGCCGGTTCGATGGAGCGTGGATCGCCGATCAGGGAATCACAACCGACTTCGTGATCGTCGAGGTCAAGCCACCGGCATCCGTGACCGTGAGGGTCGCGTTGAAGGTGTTCTTCGCCGGGTTCGCGCTGTTGTAGTTGTACGTGGCCGGGTTGCCCGTCTTGGCCGGGCGACCGACGTTGTTGGCCCAGGCAAAGGTGAGGTTGCCGAAGCCGTTGTCGTCCGTCGAGGAGCTCGCGTCGAGGACGCAGTTCACGCCAGCGGTGCAGGTGATGGTGAAGTTCGCGACCGGGGCCTGGTTGCCGCCGCCGGCCGGCGGGATCACGACCGCCTTGGTGACGCTGTGGGTCAAGCCACCGGCGTCGGTCGCCGTCAGCGTGAGGTTGAAGGTGTTCTTCGACGGGGTCGTCGAGTTGTAGTTGTACTGGGCCGGGTTACCCGTCTTGGCCGGGCGACCAACGTTGTTGGACCAGGCGAAGGTGAGGTTGGCGAAGCCGCCGTCGTCCGTGGACGGGGAGGCGTTCGCGATGCAGTTGGCGCCCGGGGTGCAGGTAACGGTGAAGTCCGCGACCGGGGCCTGGTTGCCACCACCGCCACCGATGAACTGGATGTTCAGCAGGCGGTTCGGGCTGCCCGCGCCCGGGTTGGTCACCTTGTTCAGCGTGGCGCCGGCGATGATCGCGGCGTTCACCTGAGCCGGGGTGTGGGTCGGGTTGGCCGCGCGATAGAGCGCCGCGGCGCCAGCAACGTGCGGTGACGCCATCGACGTACCCGAGAGGGTCGCCGTCGCGCTGTTGCTGCCGATGTAGTCGGATACGATGTTGTTGCCCGGCGCGAAGAGATCCGTGCAGGTGCCGAAGTTCGAGAAGCTGGCACGCGCGTCGGTGATCGTCGTCGCGTTGACGGTCAACGGCAGCGGGGCGGAGGCGGGCGAGAAGCCGCAGGCATCGGCGCTGCTGTTGCCGGAGGCCACGGCGAGCACGACGCCCGCGTTGACCAGGGCGTCAGACGCGTTGTTGAGCGCGGCGCTGAAGCCACCGCCGAGCGACATGTTGGCCACGGCCGGCTGGATCTTGTTGGCGGCGACCCAGTTGATGCCGTTGATGACCTGGGTGTTGGTGCCCGAGCCACCGCAGTCCAGCACGCGGACGGCGTGGAAGGTCACACCCTTGGCGACGCCGTACGTGGTGCCACCGATCGTGCCCGACACGTGCGTCCCGTGGCCGTGGCAGTCGTTGGCCGTACCGCCCAAGGTCACTGCGTCGAAGTTCTGCGCGCCAGCGCTCATGCGGCCGGCGAAGTCGTTGTGCGTGAGCAGGATGCCCGTGTCGATCGTGTAGACGTGGACGCCAGCCCCGGTGTTCGGATAGGTGTAGCTGTTGTTCAGCGGCAGGTTCTGCTGGTCAATGCGGTCGAGGCCCCACGACGGGGTCGGGGTCTGCGTTGCCGAGATGTGCACGCGACCGTTCGGCTCGACAAACTTGACACGCGCATCGGCACGGATCGCCCGCACCTGTTCCGGCGTGGCACGCACGGCATACCCGCGCAGCGCCTTGTCCCACGTCGCCATCACCTCGGCGCCCGAGGCAACGGACGCCCCCATCACATCACTCACGTTGTCGTTGAGCACCACGATGTACTCGCCGGGCACGACCTGCGCCGACAAGTCACCGTTGGACTCCACGTACGGCGCCAGTCGGGTCGGACCCGATGGCGAGTTCGCGTCGGAACACGCGACGACGGCCAATGCCGCCAGGGACCACATGCCAAGTTGCTTCACCGCGTCACCCTCCTCAGGGCTGAGAGAACTCCGAGCCTAACGTGGGCCCGGACACCACACCAAATCGCGCGACGAACGTAAAGAATTCCAATCCATCTGTCCACTGTGGCTTCTACGAGTCAGAATGTCTCGTTGAGCAGTCGTGACTTTCACAGCGGAAATTGTCATCTGCGTCACAGAATGCGCACGATGCGCACCCCTTACTCACCGTCTTTAGCTGTCAGAATGACCGAACACGCCGTGTGAATAACTCAATGGCGAGGTCGATACTCACGTCGGAGTCTCCCGCACCCTTAATGCTCCGCGACTTCTTCCGACGACTCGCGCCACAGACACAGGCGTCGCCGACGCCTCGCGCGGCTCACGCGCCGAGCGCACCCAGCGCGCCGCCCCCCAAGCCGCCCGCTCCGGTGCCGGTGCCGGAGCCCGAGCTCGGCGAGGTCAGTGCGTGGCTCACCCTCGAGGTGAACCAGCGCATCGCGGCGGTGCGAGAGACACTCAGTCGGGAAGATCGCGGCAGTGATGCACCCGCGTTCCTCGACACCTTCGCCGCGGGCTTTGACGCGGTGGTGCGGCAGCCGCCGCTCGCCGCACAACGCGCGCTCTCCATGACGCGTGATGCGCGCGCCTCCGCCGCCCAGCTCGTCGCCCTCGTCGAAACGGATCCTGGATTAAGCCAGGGCCTGCTGCGCTACGCCAACTCCGCGTTCTACGCCGGGGCGGGCGGACGCGTCGTCAGCCTCATGAACGCGGTCAACCGCGTGGGCACCAGTGGCATCCACAACGTCGTGCTGCGCACGATGGTCGACGGGTTGCTGTGTCGTCCCGGCGGACACTTCCAATCCTGGGTGGACATGACCTGGGAGCACATGGTCCGAACCGCGCCGATTGCACGCGACCTCGCCAAGCCATTCCGGGTGAACCCGGACGAGGCCTACCTGCTCGGCCTGCTCCACGATGTGGGAAAACTCGTGGTCTTCGATCGGCTGGGCGAGCTCCGGCGGCAACTGCGTCGCGATGTGCGACTCCCACCCGCAATCACCTCGGTCCTGCTTCGCCTCCTTCACGAGTCGCTCGGCGGGCTCGCCGCCCTGCAGTGGGGACTCGGGGCCCAGGTCGCGCACGCGATTGCCACGCACCATCGCGCCCCGGTGCCCGAGATGCTCGACTCCCGGTGCGAGCTGATCTACCTCGCCGAACACCTCGACCTCTGGCGCATGCAGCCGGAAGCGGCGACGGAGCCGCCCCCCTTGGCCGACTGGTGGCGGGACGGGGCCCTGAACGCCCCGCGCGACGAGGTGGAGCGCCTGGTGGCGTCGCTGGCCGAGGAACCGGCGGGGGCGGCGGAGTAGCTGCACTACCTGCGGGTGCAGGGCCGTCCTTATAGTATTGGCTCCCCAGCACCTCGCCCGCATGACCCGCACACGCAAGCAGACGCCCGTCACCTCCGACAACCCGATCATCGCCGGCCCCCGCGGCCCGGCCGATCGCTTGTACCGGGCTGCCACCGAATGCGTGCGGCAGCGCCAGCGGTATGCCGCCCTTGTGGAGAACGGGACGATGGAAGAGGAGCAGGACGCCGCCCTGCAGCTCGCGAGCACCTGTGACGCCCTCCTGCTCTCGGCCATCGGGGCCTACGAGACCGCCCCCAGCGTTGGGGTGGCCAAGGAAGAGGAGTGGTACCGGAAGGCGGTGATGTTGTGGCAGGCGAGCCGCGAGTACCAGCGCCGCCACAGCGGGGTGGACCTCAAGTCCCGTCGCATGTCGGCGCACACGCCGGAGCAGCTGAAGGACCTCGCCATGGAGTACGACCTCGAGGCCAGCGCGCTCCTGGCGCTGCAGCACGCGGTCGCGGCCTACAAGAAGTGCGTGCCAGAGGCCCACATCGAGGCGACCGCCAGCCGGCTGCACTAGGGCGGGACCCGTTCGGGGCGGCAGGGCGTTAGGCGACTGAACCAGTCGCCCGCCCGATGTCGCATCTCCTCAAGACTTCCCAGGTACTCCCGTACCCGATCGAACGCGTCTTCGACTTCTTCTCCCGCGCGGAGAACCTCGCGTCGATCACGCCAAAGTCCCTCGGATTCCAGATCCTGACCCCGCTCCCGATCGCGATGGGAGTCGGCACGCTGATCGACTACAGGATTCGCCTCCACGGGCTACCGATGCGCTGGCGGACCCGCATCACCGGTTGGGACCCGCCGCATCAATTCGTCGACCTGCAGGAGCGCGGGCCGTACGCGCTCTGGGAACACACGCACCGCTTCCGCTCCGACGGTCCGGATGCCACCGTGATGGAGGATGAGGTGCGCTATCGACTTCCGTTCGGTCCGCTTGGGCTCGTGGGGCTCCCGCTGGTGCGGAGACAGCTTCGCGGGATCTTCGACTATCGGCGTACCGCGGTGGAGTCGTTGCTGCGCACCTGGGGTAAGACGGGTTAACGGACCGCGTACCGTCCGGTCGAAGGGGAATCCGGGCCACACCACGCCGGAACTACGCTTCGTCCCAGCTCTCACGCGCCGGCAGGTGCCTGGGGTGTCGATTCCAGGGGACGGGAAACCGATCACGAGGGACACCCCGGAGGTGCGTTGGACGGCGTAGTCGAGTTCTTCCTCAAGTACCGCCCGGCGGCCTTCGCCCGCGGGAGCCTCGGTTTCGCGCCACCGGTCCCGATCTGGCTGGTGTGGCTGGCGATCGGGGCCGCGTTGGTGGTGGCGGTGGCCTACTATGGTCGCGCGACCGAGTTGCCGCGCCGGGACCGGATGATTCTCGGGGGACTCCGGGTGCTTGGGGTCGCCGCGTTGGGGTTTGCGCTGGCGCGTCCGGTGCTCGTGATCGCGGAGTCGGTGGCGCAGCGGAACATCGTCGCGGTGCTCGTGGACGACTCGCGCAGCATGGGAATCGCGGACCTCCCCGGCGGAAAGGCCAGGTCGTCCGCCGTGTCGTCGCTGGTAGGAACGGTGGACTCCTCGCTGCTGAAGGCGCTGCAGCCGCGCTACCAGACGCGCGTGTATCGCGTGTCGGCGGCCGGCAAGGTCGGGGACGCCAACAACATCTCGTATACCGGGCCGCGCACGCGCCTGTTGTCCGCGATGCTTCGCGTGCAGGACGAACTCGCCGGTGCGCCCCTCGCGGGGATGGTGGTGTTGTCCGACGGGGCCGACAACTCCACGGCGGGTGGCGGCGCCGGCGGGCCGGGAATCACCGAACAGTTGCTGTCGCTGCGTTCGCGCGGTGTCCCCGTGTTTGCGGTCGGGATCGGCACGCCGCGGTTTGATCGCGACGCCGAGGTCACGCGGATCGACGCGCCGCGCAGCGTGCTCAAGAACTCCACGGTGCTCGTGAACGTGGTGATCTCCCAGCGTGGCCTGGGCGGGGCGAAGCTCCCCATCGTGGTCGAGGACTCGGGTCGCATCGTTGGCTCGGTGACGGTCGAGATGCCGCGCAATGGGGAAGCGGTGCAGGCCCGCATTCGCATTCCTGCCACGGAGCAGGGGGCGCGGCTTCTCCGCGTGCACGTTCCCGTGCAGCAGGGCGAACTCGTCAAGGAGAACAACGAGCGGCACACACTGCTGATCGTGCGGGATCGTCGTGAGAAGATCCTCTACATGGAAGGCGAGCCGCGCTTCGAGCTCAAGTTTGCGCGTCGTGCGGTAGAAGGCGATGAAAACGTCCAGCTGGTCACCCTGCTGCGTTCGGCGAAGGACAAGTTCCTGCGCCTCGGCGTCGATGATTCCACCGAACTCGTGAGCGGATTCCCCAGGACGCGACAGGAGTTGTTCCAGTACCGCGGGATCGTGCTCGGGAGCATCGAGGCGTCGTTCTTCAGCGCCGATCAACTGCGCATGATCTCCGACTTCGTGTCGGAGCGTGGCGGCGGCTTGATGTTCCTCGGCGGGCGCGCGGCGTACGCCGAAGGAGGGTACGCGGGGACGCCCTTGTCCGATGCGTTCCCCTACGAACTCACCGCAGCGGCCCCAGACACCCTGGCGCGCGAGGTCCACGCGTCGCTTACGCCCGCTGGCGCGCTGCATCCCGCGTTGCAGGTCGGGGGAACGGATTCCGCGACGGCTGCGCGATGGGCGTCGTTGCCTCCGCTCACCTCGGTGAACGCGGTGGTTCGCGCGAAACCGGGTGCCACCGTGTTGCTCAACGGTACGATCGGCGAAGGGCCCGCGACGCGTCCGATCGTCGCCGTGCAGCGCTTTGGTCGTGGCCGCGTGCTCGGCCTCGGCGTGCAGGACACCTGGTTGTGGCAGATGCACGCGACGATTCCCCTCGCCGACTCCACGCACGAGGTGTTGTGGCGGCAGATGCTCCGATGGCTCGTGGCCGACGTCCCTGATCGGGTGGAAGTGACGGCGCCCGAGGAGTCGGGGCCCGGCGAGGCGGTGCCGGTGCAGGCCACGGTGGCCGACAAGTCGTACCTGCGCGTGAACGGCGCCAACGTCGCGGGTGAGGTGGCGGCGGGCGCGGCAACGTCGGCGGTGCGACTGGATTGGGTCCCCGACCGGGACGGTGAATACACCGGATCGTTTGTGCCAGCGGGACCGGGCGTCCACGCGGTGCACCTGGAGGCGATGGCGCGCGGCGACACCGTGGCGAGCCGCACGGGTTACGTGCGTGTGGCAGAGCCGACGGACGAGTACTTCGGCGCCGAGCTGCGGACGGCGCTGCTGCGCCAGGTGGGCGAGGAGACCGGGGGCGGGTACTACCGGCCGGAAGACGCGCTGCGGATCGCCGAGGACATCGTCTACAGCCCCGCCGGGTCGACCGTCGTGAAGAAGAACGACCTCTGGGACATGCCGCTTGTCCTGATCACCCTGCTGCTCGCGTTAGGCGGCGAGTGGGTGTTGCGCCGTCGGCGGGGGTTGGCCTGATGCGCGCATTGCTGGCGGCCATGCTCCTCGCGGGCGCCGTGAAGGCCCAGGGCCCGCGCACCACCCTCGTGGTGATCGCGGGGGTGGGCGGGGAACCTCGCTATGCGACCGCGTTCAAGGCGATGACGCAGTCGATGGCCACGGCGGCGCGCACGCGATTCGCGTTGCCGGACTCCCAGGTCTGGGCCTTCACCGAGGATTCCACGATCGGTCGCGGACGCTCCACCAAGGCGAACGTGGAAGCGGCCCTCACGCGGATCGTGAGCACCGGCCGCGAGGGGGATCGCCTCGTGGTGATCCTGTTCGGGCACGGCAACGCCCAGGCCGACGTCACGCGCTTCAACCTGCCGGGTCCCGACATGACGGTCGCGGATTTTTCGCGCGTGTTGTCCGGGTACGCGGGCACGCTGGCGTTCGTGAACACCGGGAGTTCGAGCGGCGAGTACGTGAAGGCACTGAGCGGGCCGCGTCGCATCATCGTCACGGCGACGAAGAGCGCGCGCGAGCAGAACGAGACGTTCTTTCCCGCCTTCTTCGTGAAGGCACTGGCGGAGTCGGCGGGTGACACGGACAAGGACGGTCGCGTGTCGTTGCTCGAGGCGTTCACCTATGCGCGCCTCGAGGTCGAGCGGAAGTTCGAGTTGGCCAACCAGCTGGCGAGTGAACATCCGCAGCTCGACGACGACGGCGACGGCACCGGACGGGGCGATGCCTCCGAGAACAGCCCGGACGGCAAGCTGGCGCGCACCTTCTTCCTGGAGCCGCTCGGTGGCGCGGCCGTGGCCAGCGACCCGCGCGCGGCGCGATTGATCGAGGAGCGCCGCGTGCTGGAGGCGCGCATCGATTCGCTGCGGGCGCGCCGAAGCACGATGAGCGAGGCGGACTACCAGAAGGCACTGGAGCCGCTGGTGACCGAGCTTGCCGAGAAGACGCGCGCCCTGCGCGCGCTCGAGGGCCGCAAGCCATGAGGAGCCTGCGTCGCGCCGTCACCCTGATGGTCCTTGGTGCGCTGCTCACGCCGCTGGCGGCGTGTGGCCAGGACAAGGCACCGCAATCCGCCGCGCAGTTGTACCGCACGGGCAAGTATGTCGAGGCCATTCGTGCCGCCGAGGAAGCCGTCGCGGCGGATTCGACACACCCCGCCGGGCTGGTGCTTGTGCGTGCGCTTTCCGACGTTGGGCGCTGGAAGGACGCGGCCGCGGTGGGGGAGCGCCTCTCAGGTCGCCCAAGCCTGTTGAGCGGGGCACTCGCGATTGCGGTGGGACGCGCACACCGGGCGCTCGGCGACGATCGTACGGCGGGAACGTGGTTCACCCGTGGGCTCCGCAGTCGAGACTCGCTCACGGCGCGTTATGAACTGGCGCAGCTCGTGTTCGATGCCGGGCGCCATGAGGACGCCATGCGCGCCTTCGATGGGTTCATCGACGTGTACAACGAAAATCGGCGCGCGTTGAGCGCGGCCGACCTGCGAGCAGTCGCACTGTCGGTGCGCATGTTGGGACGCCGCGATCCGCAGCTCTTCAAGGACGCCATCCGCGCGTTCGACCAGTCGATTGCCGCCGACAGCATGGAGTTGGACGCCGGGGTCGAGCTGGGGCAGATGCTGCTGGAGAAGTTCAGCTACGCCGACGCACTCAAGGCGCTCACTGCCGTGCTCGCGGTGAATCCCAACCATCCGCGCGCCCTGCTGGTGATGGCTCGGCTCGACGCGGCCGAGGGGCGATCCACCGGGCCGGCGCGCGTTGCGAAGAGCCTGGAGGTCAATCCGCACGACCCCGAGGCCCACGCCCTCGTGGCGATGCAGGCGGTGGACGTGGAGCAGTACGCCGAGGCCGTCACCGCAGCGAAACGCGGCCTGGCTGCCGATAGCGGCGCGCCCGCGCCGTGGATCGCGATCGCGGCAGCGCGGTTGTTGTCCGGGGACTCGACCGGCCATGTGCAGGCGCTGGCGCGGGCGCACGCGCGCCTGCCGGGGTCCGCCCGCGCCGAGGTCACGCTGGCCGACGTCATGGCGCGCAATCGGCTGTACGCGCGCGCCGCCTCGTTTGCGCAGCAGGGCGTCGCGCGGGACTCGCTCGATGCGCGCGCGCACTCGCTGCTCGGCATCAACGACATGCGCACGGGACGTGTGGAGGAAGGCCGCGCCCACCTCGATCGCTCGTTCAAGCTCGATCCGTACGACGCATGGGCGTTCAACACGCTCAAGTTGCTGGACGACTTCAAGGACTACACGGAGATCAAGACCCCGCGGTTCGTCGTGCTCGTGGAAACCAAGGACGCGCCGCTGATGGAGATCTTCACGGCCCCGCTGGTGGAAGCGGCCTACGACTCACTGGCCGCGCGGTACGGGTTCCGGCCGACGCCTCCGGTGCGCGTGGAGATGTTCCGCAGCAGCGCCGACTTCTCGGTGCGTGCGGTGGGGCTGGAAGGGCTCGGCGCGTTAGGCGTGAGCTTCGGGAACGTGGTCGCCATGGACTCGCCGGCGGCGCGCAAGGTGGGCGAGTTCAACTGGGGCTCGACGTTGTGGCACGAGTTGACCCACACCTTCACGCTCGGCGTGACGGGCAACCGCGTGCCGCGCTGGGTGTCCGAGGGGCTGTCGGTGTACGAGGAGCGACGGGCCCGGCCGGAGTGGGGCGCCGCCATCACGCCGAGCCTGGTGGCGGCGTGGAAGGCCGGGAAGCTGAACCCGGTCTCCAAGCTCAACAACGGCTTCCTGCGGCCGCGTTTTCCCGAGGAGATCGGGTTGTCCTACGCGCTCGCGTCGTACGTGTGCGAGATGCTCGAGGCGGAGTACGGCATTGCCGGGGTTCGTACCTTCCTGAAGGCCTTCACGGACGGCAAGACGGCGAACCAGGCGTTCGAGCAGGTGGCCCGCGTCGGCATCGAGGCGTTTGACAAGCGCTTCGACGACTGGTTCCGCAAGAAGTTCGTGGCCGAGTTCAAGGCGGTCGACGCGGTGACCAGCGGGGAGGGGCGTGAGCAGGTGGTGAAGTGGGAAGGTCCGCTGTTTGTCGCCATGCGGAGCGCCGCAACCGCGGTCGCCGGGCAACAGTGGGACGAGGCCGTGCGCCTGCTCGAGAGTGCCAAGGGCATGTTCCCCGCGTGGGCCGACGCAGGGAGTCCGTATCACCTCCTGGCCGAGGTTCACCTCAAGCGAGGGGACACCACGGCGGCGATTCGCGAACTGACGGCGATAACGCAACGGAGCGAGACGGCCTTCGAGGAGAACCTGCAGCTGTCCCGCCTGCTCCGTGGCCGGGGCGACGTGGCTGGCGCCGTGCAGGCGATGGAGCGCACCCTGTGGATCTCGCCGTTCGATGCGGCGGTCCACGACTCGCTGGCGTCGCTGGCGTCGGCCAACCGGATGCACGCGCAGGCCATCCAGGCCCGCCGGGCGCTCGTTGCCCTGCGACCCACCGATCGCGCGGAAGCGTTGTACCAGCTGGCCCGGGCGTATGCCGACGCGGGGGACGTGGCGTCGGCGCGACGTGAAGTGCTGCGCGCGCTGGACCTGGCGCCCAACTTTGAGAAGGCCCAGGAACTGCTGCTCTCGCTCCGCAACCCGGAGGTTCGGCGATGAGGTCACGATGGAAGTTGGGCGTGGCACTGCTGGTGCTCGTCCCGGTGCTCGCCATCAGTGCGCAGCGCGGCTTTGGTCGGCGCGGACGTTCGCCGGGGATGAATCCCAACGCGAACCTCACGTACGACGGCAAGTTCACCTTCGTGCGCGTGAAGTTCGAGCCACTCGGCGGTGGGTGGGACCTCAAGTGGGACCACGACTATCCCCGCGCGGAGAACCACTTCATGAAGATCCTGTCGGAGCTGACC
>JAEUJK010000439.1 GCA_016794735.1 Gemmatimonadota bacterium
GCGCGTGGCCCGCAGGCGCGTGCGCGGCAACAGGAGAGCTGGAACGAACGCGATCCGCAGATTCCCAAGAGCAGCTGGTGGTTGAGTGATGGTCCCTTTGTCGGCTTTCGCGTCGTGCGCGAGCCGTAGCCCGAGGAGGCAACATGGCTGGATACACACGTCGTGATTTTGTGCAGGCAGGGGCTGGCGTCGCGGCAGGGCTCGCGTTTGCCCGGCCATTGCACGCCGTTCCGTGGGAGCGCGCGGCAACGATCCGGGTGGGGCTCGTGGGGTGCGGTGGGCGCGGCACCGGCGCGGCGCGCGATTGCCTCCGTGGCAGCGAAGGTGTCGAGCTGGTGGCGATGGGCGACCTCTTCCCGGACCGCGTGGCGAGTGCACGGGAGAACCTGGCCAAGGCCGCGAGCGAGAACCCGGCCTTCGCCGCGAAGTACAAGGTCGACGATGGCCATGCGTTCAGCGGCCTCGATGCCTACCAGAAGGTGCTCGCGAGCGGGATCGACCTCGTGATCCTCGCGACCCCGCCCGGCTTTCGCCCGGTGCACTTCGCCGCCGCGGTGGAGGCGGGCAAGCACGTCTTCATGGAGAAGCCGGTGGCAGTGGACCCCGCCGGGGTCCGCGCGGTGATCGCCGCGGCCGCTCGCGCCAAGGCGAAGGGACTCGGCGTCGTCGCCGGGACGCAGCGGCGCCATGACCCGGCGTATCGGGCCGTGATCGAACGTGTGCACGGCGGCGCGATCGGCGAGTTGGTGTCGGGCCAGGTGTTCTGGAACCAGGGCGGGTTGTGGCACGCCGCGCGCAAGCCCGAGTGGAGTGACATGGAGTGGCAGGTGCGCAACTGGCTGTACTTCGCGTGGCTGAGCGGTGACCACGTGGTGGAACAACACATCCACAACATCGACGTGGCGAACTGGGTGGTCGGGTCGCACCCGGTGCGCGCGGTGGGGGTCGGTGGCCGGCAGTGGCGCACGGCGCCGGAACATGGCCACATCTTCGATCACTTCGCCGTGGACTTCGAGTACCCCGGCGGCGTGCACGTGACCAGCATGTGCCGCCAGATCGACGGCACGGCCGACCATGTGGGGGAGCAGTTCCGTGGCACGAAGGGCACCACGGACGCGGCCGAGAAGATCATTGGTGCCGGCGGCGCCAGCGCCTTCACCTACACCGGCGCCAAGGTGAATCCCTACGTGCAAGAGCACACTGACCTCGTGGCCAGCATTCGCGAGGGCAAGCCGCTCAACGAGGGACAGCAGGTCGCCGAAAGCACGTTGTCGGCGATCATGGCGCGTGAGGCGGCGTACACGGGGCAGGTGATCACCTGGGACCAGTTGATGGCGTCGACGCAGGACCTCACGCCACCGGCGCAGAGTGCCGCGCTTCCCGTCCCGCCGGTGCCGATGCCGGGCCGCACCAAGCTCGATCGGCGGTGGAGCGAATGACGATGGATCGACGCGCCTTTGTTGGGGGAGCGGTCGCCGCCGGGCTCGCGGGGACGTCGTCCATGCCACGCGACATCGAGGCGACGCAGCGCAAGTTCCGCCTGGCCTATGCTCCGCACATGGGGATGTTCCGCGCGCACGCCGGGGACGACGTCGTCGCGCAGCTGGAGTTCATGGCGTCGGAGGGCTTCACGGCCCTCGAGGACAACGGGATGCGCGAACGGCCGGTGGCGGAGCAGCAGCGGATCGCCGACGCCATGCAACGCCTGAACATGCGCATGGGGGTGTTTGTCGCCCATACGATCGGCTGGACGTCGCCCACGCTGACGACCGGCGACGCGGCAGCACGCACGAAGTTCCTGGAGGAGGTACGTGCGTCCGTGGCAGTGGCCAAGCGCGTGCGAGCGACGTGGATGACCGTGGTCCCCGGTTACGTGGACATGCGACTGGACCTCCAGTACCAGACGGCACACGTCATCGAGACGCTCAAGCGGGCGAGCGCCATCCTGGAACCCGAGGGCCTCGTCATGGTGCTCGAGCCGCTGAACACGCTGCGCGACCACCCCGGGATGTTCCTCACCCGGATCCCGCAGGCGTATGCGCTGTGCAAGGCGGTGGCGAGCCCCGCCTGCAAGATCCTGTTTGACGCGTACCACCAGCAGATCACCGAGGGCAACCTCATCCCGAACATGGATGCCGCCTGGGACGAGGTGGCCTACGTCCAGGTCGGCGACAACCCCGGGCGCAAGGAGCCGTACACGGGGGAGGTGAATTACCAGAATTTCTTCCGGCACCTCGTGCAGAAGGGCTATCGCGGGATCGTCGGGATGGAACACGGCAACTCACGCCCCGGGCGCGAGGGTGAACGCGTGGTGATCGACGCGTACGTGCGGGCCGACACACCCTGACTGGTGTGGCGCGAGGGGTGATGCTGCCCCTCGCGCGAACGTCAGCGTTTCGGGGCGGCGTC
This sequence comes from Gemmatimonadota bacterium, assembly GCA_016794735.1. Classification (GTDB taxonomy): domain Bacteria; phylum Gemmatimonadota; class Gemmatimonadetes; order Gemmatimonadales; family Gemmatimonadaceae; genus RBC101. Next base: position 2,410 of record JAEUJK010000439.1, read on the forward strand.
TGTAAGGGCCAGCGGAAGGTCGACGACAAACCGTGCACCGCGGGACGCGCCGTCTTCGACCCGGATGCGCCCCCCGTGCAGCTGCACGATGTCTCGCACGACCGAGAGCCCGATGCCACTGCCAGCCGTCGTCCCGGCAAACCGGCCGAGTCGAACGAATGGCTCGAAGAGCTTGTGGCGGCTGTCCATCGGAATGCCCTCGCCCTCGTCCTCGATGCAGAGGAGCGCCGCGCCGTTGACCTGCGCGACCTCGATGCGCACGAGCTGGCCCGTGGGGCCGTACTTGAGGGCGTTGTCGAGGAGGTTCACCACGACCTGACGCATCGCGCGTGGATCCACCATCACGAAGATGCCCGACGGCGCATCGGCGAGCAGGCGCATCCCCTTTCGCTCGGCGAGGGGGACGTAGCCCTCGACGATCTCCTCCACCAGTTCTCCGAGGTCCGTGCGCTCGACCTCGAGGCGCGCGCGATCGGCGTCCAGCTGGGCAAAGAGCAGGACGTTTTCCAGCAGGTCGCCGAGGCGGCGCGTCTCGCGACTAATGATGCCAAGCCAGCGGTCGCGTTCCTCGTCCGACCCGGCGCGCCCCAGCAGGATGGTCTCGGTGAACAGGCGGATCTGCGCGAGCGGTGTGCGGAGCTCGTGTGACACCGCGGCCACGAAGTCCCGGCGGGTGCGCGCGAGCGTTCGCTGGCGTCGCAGGTACCAGGCGACGGCCGCCGCGAGGTTCAGGGTGAGGAGGGCGATGATGACGTGCACCGGGATGCTGACGGCCCCGGCCGTGAGGATCATGCTGCGCCGCTGCGTAGCGTTGGACCGTTCGCGCAGCCGTGCGACCAGGTCCGGGTGGAGCGAGGCGGTCGTCACGAGGCCGCGCGTTGTGCGTTCATCGAGTGTGCCGACGGGCGAACCGGGGAACGGCGCTCGCGACGTGAAGAGGGTGTGTCCGCTCTCGTCGGCCACGGAGACGGAGAACAGGGAGTCCATCTGCACGGGATCGAGCTTCCAGCGCAGGGTGGAATCCCCCAGCCACGGCGGCAGGAGCGGAAGGGACGGCAGCAGCCTGCTGCCAAGTGCTTGCCACGCCTTGTCGCGGGCAACCGCAAATCCGGCCACGAGCGAATCCGAGCGGCGGAGGTATCCGACTTCCAGGCTCCCGTGCCCCGCAGGCGCGAAGGCGAAGACACGACCGCGACGCGGTGACGACGCGCGATCGGTGTCCGTGGCGACGGCCGCGGTGAACTCTGTCGTTGTGGCGCGGTCGCGAAGTGCCCCCATGGTTGCGAGGGTCTTGCTGTCCCCGCGCAGCACGAAGGCGCCCGCGTTGGCGTTCGTGGTGTCGAGCCCGATGCGCGCGAGTTCCGGGAAGGCACGTTTGGCCATCCACTCGGGCGTCACGACACGCGCGTCCAGTGCCGAATCCGAAATGCCGGCGAGGGCGAGGAGCCTGACGGACTCGAGCTCGGCACCGACGCCAGCGGTCACCAGTCGCGCCCCAAAGGCGGCCAGCTCACCGATCGCACGGTCCGTGGCGGCGAGGTGTGCGCGCCACGCGCTGCGGAGGTTC
>JAEUJK010000495.1 GCA_016794735.1 Gemmatimonadota bacterium
TCCGCCATCCGGCAGACCTCGATGGCGACGCTCAGCTCATGCATGGACGTCCGCGCCGTGCGCGCGCCGGCACGACACCCCCCACGCCTGCAATCGCTCGACCCCCAGGTCCACGACGCGGTCGAGCGACGCGGCCACCACGTCCGTGAGGCTGGCCACCACCTCCACCCGGGCCGGCTGCACGCCTAACGCGACGAGTTCCCGGGGCAGGTGGCCGCGGAACTCGGCGAGGGCCAGGACCTCACGCAGGTCGACCTGGTGCGGGGAGAGCTTCTGCGCGAGGCCGCGTGGCACCTGCTCGCCGACCAGTGTGATCACGTCGCCCGGCACCTGCGCGATGTCGATCGCGTCGAAGATCAGCAGCCGATCCGCGCGCTCGATCACCGGCAGCAGGTTCATCCCCCACGTGCCACCATCCACGAGCTCGGCGTCCGAGCTAACATCCCACCGCGCCCGCAAGCGCTCGAGCGCGGCGAGGCCCACGCCATCGTCGGCCATGAGCATGTTGCCCACGCCCAGGACGACGGTGCGCGGCGCGCGATCATCCGGCATCGGCCCACTCTTCGTGCCGCGAGACAAACCGCCCGCCGCTCACGATCGAGGAGACCGTGCCACTGCGCTCGATGCTGTCGGCACGGAGCGCGAGGTACACGTGGATCGGGATGAAGGTCAGGAACAGCCACGTGAGCACGTGGTGGATGAATCGCACGACCTGCTCCCCGCCAAACAGCGCGTTGACCCAGTTGAAGAGGAAGAAGATCATCCCATCCGGGTTCGACTGGCCGTACATCGCGAAGCCCGTGACCACCGCGAGGACCGCAATCCCGTACACGGCGGTGTAACTCAACTGCTGCAGGGGGTTGTGGCCGAGGTACTTCGGCGCGCGGTCCACGTCGATCATCAAGTAGAAGCGCACCGTCTTCCACAGGTTGACGAGGTCGCGCCGGCGCAGCGGAAAGAGCGCGGGGAGCCGCTCGAATCGGTTCCCCATGAACAGCCAGTACGTGCGCACGATGGCCGTCATCACCAGCACGGCCGCCGCGGCGAAGTGCACGAACCGCACGGTGCCCATCAGGTACGCCGACGAGGGGTCGCCGCTCGGCATGAAGTACGGGCGGCCGATGAAGAGCCCCGTCACGACCAGCACCACCACGGCGATGGCGGCCAGCCAGTGCATGAGCCGGAGCGGCAGTTCCCACAGGTACATCCACTCGTAGTCACCCGATGGCGGCGGGATCTTGCGCGTGTAGGCCAAGCGCGCCGCCGGGTGCCCTGGCGACGACGGGGTCATTGCACCTTCACCTCCGTCACCAGTTTCCCGGTGGCATCGAGGACGTGCACGCCGCAGGCCATGCAGGGATCGAACGAGTGGACCGTGCGCAGGATCTCGAGCGGACGCTCCGGGTCGACCAGCGGGTGATTGTCGGCGAGCGCGGCTTCATAGGGCCCCTGCACCCCCGCGCCATCACGCGGACCTGCATTCCAGGTGCTCGGCACCACGCACTGGTAGCGCCCGATCTTGCCGTCGCGGATCTCGACCCAATGCCCGAGTGCGCCACGCGGTGCATCGAGGTAGCCGTACCCGCGCGCCGTGGCCGGCCACGTCTCCGGCTCCCATTTCTCGGCCGCGAAGGTCTGCGTGTCGCCCCCCTTGATGCGCGCGATGAGCGCGTCGTACCAGTGGTTCATCCGGCGGGCGAGCAGCACCGTCTCGATCCCGCGGGCGGCGGTCCTGCCTAACGTCGAGTAGAGCGCGGCCGGGCCGACGCCGAGCTTGCCGAGCACGTCGCCCACCAGCGCCTTGGCCTCCTCGTGGCCCGACGCGTAGGCCACCAGCATGCGCGCGAGGGGTCCCACTTCCATGGGGCGGCCATCGTACCGCGGCGACTTGAGCCACGAGTACTTCTTCTCGTCCTGCAGGTAGGTCCACGGGGTCGGGGGACCGGCGTACTTCGCCTTCGTCTCGCCCTCGTACGGATGCAGCCCGGCCGCGTCGCCCTGCTCGTATTCGTACCACGAGCTGGTGATGAACTCCTTCACCTGCGCGGGGTCGTACGGATGGACCTTGGAGAGGTCGCGGTCGAGGATGATGCCACGCGGCAGGTAGAGCTTGTCCAGCTCGTCGATCCGGCCCTCGGGGAACTCACCCACCGCGAGGTAGTTCTTCACCCCGCCGCCGATCGCCGCCCAGTCCTTGTAGAACGACGCGATGGCGACGAGGTCCGGGAAGTACACCTGCTCCACGAAGCGCTGCGCCCGCGTGATCATGTCGCGAATGTCGGTCATCCGCTCCGCGTTGATCGTCGCGGTCCCCTCGAGGTTGATGGCCGACGCCATCCCCCCGACGAGGAAGTTCGGGTGCGGGTTCTTTCCCCCAAATACCGCGTGCAACCGAATGACGTCCCGCTGCCAGTCGAGCGCCTCGAGGTAGTGGGCCACGGCCATCAGGTTGGCCTCGGGCGGCAGCTTGTAGGCCGGATGCCCCCAGTAGCCATTCGTGAAGATGCCGAGCTGGCCGGAGGAGACGAATTTCGCCAACCGGTCCTTCACCTCGCCGAACCAGGTGGCCGAGTTGTTCGGCCAGGGCGAGAGGCTGGCCGCGAGTCGCGCGGTTGCCGCGGGATCCGCCTTGAGCGCACTCGTCACGTCCACCCAGTCGAGCGCATGCAGGTGGTAGAAGTGGATGACGTGGTCCTGCACGAACTGCATCCCGTGCACGAGGTTGCGGATGAGGTTCGCGTTCGGCGGGATGCGGATCCCCAGCGCATCCTCGACGGCGCGGCAGGACGCCACGGCATGCACGACCGTGCACACGCCACAGATGCGCTGCGTGTATGCCCACGCGTCACGGGGATCCCTCCCCTGCATGATGAGCTCGATCCCCCGGAATTGCGTGGAGGTCGCCCAGGCATCCGTGATCCGTCCGTTGTCGGCCTTCGCCTCGATCCGCAGGTGTCCCTCGATGCGTGTGATCGGGTCGACGACCACCTTGGTGGCGGCCATGGCTCAGTCCTCCGGGGTCTTCGTGGGAGCGTCCGGGGCCTCGGGCGCGGGGGGTGTGGCGGGGCGACGTTGGTGGCGCAGCTGGTAGATCCCGGTGGCCACGGCATGCGCGGCGACGCCAGCCGTGGCACCGAGCGCGAGTGCCGCTCCGAGCGTGTCGATCTTGCTCTCGATGCCGAAGCCGGCCACGTTAGGCAGCCGTCCGTAGAACGGGGCCATCGTGTCCCAGAAGAACGGCTCCGTGCATCCGATGCATGGGTGCCCGGCGCCGATCGGCCAGCTGGTGCGGGTGTTCCAGAGGAAGATCGGGCAAGGCGAGAAGGTCGCCGGTCCCTTGCAGCCTACCTTGTACAGGCACCAGCCCTTCCGCGCCGCCTCGTCGTCGAACACCTCGACGTACTGCCCGGCATCGAAGTGGGCACGTCGCGGGCACTGGTCGTGAATGCGCTTGCCGTAGGCGAAGAGCGGCCGTCCCATGTCGTCCATTTCCGGGAGGCGCCCGAACGTGAGGTAGTGCACCACGGTCGCGGTGATCACGTCGCCGATCGGTGGGCAACCGGCGATGTTGAGCACCGGCTTGTCGGTCACGATCTCGCTCACGCCCACCGCGCCGGTGGGATTGGGGCGCGATGCCTGCACGCTGCCCCAATGCGCGCACGCGCCGATCGCGATCACCGCCGCCGCGTCGCGTGCCGCTTCCTCGAGGATCTCCTTGGCCGTCCGTCCCCCGATGGTGCAGTAGATCCCGCCATCGTTGAGCGGGATCGACCCGGTCACGAGGAGCAGGTACTGTCCCTTGTTGGCGGCCATCGCGTCGGCCAGCGCCTTCTCGACGGCGGTTCCGGCCCCGGCCATCAGGGTGTGCTGGTAGTCGAGCGACACCAGGTCGAGCACGAGGTCGCCGATGGTGGGTTCGGCGGTGCGCAGGACGCTCTCCACGCAGCCGGTACACTCCTGCAGCTGCAGCCAGATCACGGAGGGCCGCTTCATGGCCTGCAGTTGCGCGGCGATGCGAGGCAGCAGCGAATCCTCGATCCCGAGGATCGCGCACATCGATCCGCAGAATCCGAGGAAATCCCGGCGGGAAATACCGCGCTGCTGCAGGTGTTCCCCCAGCGTCTCCCCGGCGAGCCAGGGGTGTGAGGTCGGACCCATGCGGAGCCCTCCCAATGCAGTGTCGCCGCG
>JAEUJK010000565.1 GCA_016794735.1 Gemmatimonadota bacterium
GTTCAAGCCGCTGGCGACGCTGCTGGTCATCGCCCTCGCCCTGTACGACACGCGGGCCGTCGCCGGCCCGTACCGCACGTGGGTCGTGCGCGGCCTGGTGGCGTCGCTGGTTGGCGACGTCCTCCTGATGTTGCCGCAGGATCTCTTCCTCCCGGGGCTCATCGCGTTCCTGGTCGCGCACCTCTGCTACCTGCGCGCCTTCACCTCGGACGCGCGCTTCAGCGCCGTCATCGCGACGGGGGTGCCGCTGATCGTCGCCGCCGTCGTCATCGTGCGCCTCATGTGGCCAGGGCTCGGTGCGCTGCGGCTGCCGGTAATTGCTTATGTCGGCGTGATCGTGGCGATGGCATGGCAAGCGCTGGAACGCTGGCGCCAGGGATCGCACGCGGGGGCCACGTTCGCGGGGGTCGGCGCGTTGCTCTTCATGACATCGGACGCGGCACTCGGGATCAACCGGTTCCGCGGCGCGTTTCCCGGCTCGGCGATGGTGGTTCTCGCGACCTACTACGCCGCGCAGTTCCTCATCGCGGCCTCGGTGCGCAAGCGCGCCCACGTCGCGATCGGTTGACCAACCCTGACCTGACCCTCGTGCTTCTCGAAGTCGCTGTCGACACGGTCCCCGATGCCATCGCCGCCGCCACCGCGGGCGCCCATCGAATTGAGCTGTGCGCCAACCTCGCGGAAGGTGGGACGACGCCGAGTGCGGGCGCGATGCGCGCCGCCGTGGCCCGCGTCGACGTTCCCGTGTTCGTGATGATCCGCCCGCGCGGCGGCGACTTCCTGTACAACGCCGTGGAGATCGATGTCATGCTGCGGGACATCGAATTGGCCAAGCAGTGCGGGATCCACGGGATCGTGAGTGGTGCCCTGCAACCGAACGGCACGATCGACGAGGAAGGGACGGAGGCACTCATCGAGGCGGCCGCCCCCCTGCCCTTCACCTTCCATCGCGCCTTCGACCAGTCGCGCAACCTCACCGAGGCGCTCGATACCTGCCTCGGGCTCGGCGTCACCCGCATCCTCACGTCAGGTGGTCGGGCCACGGCGCTGGAAGGCGCCGAGGTGCTGGCCGAGCTCGGGCGACGTACGGGTGGCCGTCTCAAGCTGGTGGCAGGTGGTGGCGTGCGTGCGCCCCACCTCGCCGCCTTGGCTACGCGATCGGGAGTGCGCGAACTGCACCTCGGCCCCCGCCGTGAGGCGACGAGCCAGATGAAGGCATCGGGTTCGGTGGGCGCGTGGCGGGCGTGGCAGGGGCTCGCCGTGGACGAGGTGGCCGCCGCGGTGGCGGCCGCCGATGACCTCGCGCGCTAGCCCTGGTCTCCAGCGAAGGAAAGCAGGATCTTCCCCGATCGACCGCCGCGCCCGGCATGCTCCAGTGCCTCGCGAATGCTCAGCAGGGGATACACGGCCTCGATGCCCACCGCGAGGGTCCCGTCGAGCACCTTCGCGGCGAGCTCCTGGTACAGGGCGAGCACGCCAGCCGGTGCGGTGTTCGTGAACCAGCGTCGTAGCCAAAAGCCCCGCAGCTGCACGTCGCGGAAGATCGTCTCGCGGGCGTCGATGGTACACGGTTCCCCGCTCAACAGGCCGTAGTTCACCACCACGCCGCCGTCGTCCAGGCATCGGGCCAACCGCTGCGTGGCGCTCCCGCCGATGGCGTCGATCCCCAGGGGGAGGGCGCCGTCGCCAATGGCCGCGCGCACGCGGTCGCGCAGGCCGGGCCCATCCTCGAGCACCACGTCCCCGCCGGCCGCGCGCAGTTCGTCGATCACGTCGGGGCGACGCACGATGTTCACGCTCCGCATCCCCGCGGCGTGCGCCAACCGGATGAGGCAGTGACCGACGCCAGAGTTGGCGGCGTTCTGGATGACCCACTGCCCCGCACGCGGCGGCACGAAGTCGCGCAGCATGATGGCGGCGGTGGCCGGGTTGACGCGCAACATGGACCATTGGCGCGGGTCACCACCGGCGGGCAA
>JAEUJK010000585.1 GCA_016794735.1 Gemmatimonadota bacterium
GAGTTGTTCCACCGCTGCCGTCGCACTTCCGGCGGGTTGCGCCTGGGCGGCGCTGGTGGCCACGGCGAACATCGCCGCGTAGAACTTCATGAAGGCTGGCATGGCGGAAATCTGGCGGGACCGGTGGTCGCGGTGCGGCCACGCGGGGACCAACCGTGGCGCGGAGTGGCGACTGGCATGCCCGGGGCGGTGACCGCAATATCAGGGCACCCTTTCCCCAGTCGTCATGCGCCTCACGCCGTTCGTCGTCTTCTGCACCATCGCAGCCATCGCGCCGTCGTGCTCCTCCGGGGGCGAGCAACCGGCCACCGATTCCGCCGCGGCCATCGCCCCCGTCGCCGAGCAGGAGGTGTCGTACGCCGACGCCGGCACGAACCTCAAGGGGTTCATCGCGGCGCCGGGTGACACCTCGCGCAAGCACCCCGGAGTGCTGGTGGTCCACGAGTGGTGGGGTCACAACGAACACGCGCGCGCCCAGGCGCGTCGGCTCGCCGAGGCTGGTTACGTCGGGTTTGCGCTCGACATGTACGGCGATGGGAAGAACACCACGCACCCTGACTCGGCGGGGGCCTTCATGACACAGGCCGTAAGCGACCAGGCGCGCATGGTGTCCCGCTTCCGTGCGGCGCTCGACCAGCTCCGTCGCGACCCGCGGGTCGATTCGACGCAGGTCGCGGCGATCGGGTACTGCTTTGGCGGCATGGTCGTGCTCAGCATGGCCCGCGCGGGCGAGCCGCTGGCGGCCGTCGGGTCGTTCCACGGAGCGATTCCGCCGGGGGCCAAGATCGATTCCGGCAGCGTGAAGGCGCGCGTCCTCATCCTCACGGGTGGCGCCGACCCGATGGTGCCCGCGGCGCAGGTCGACGCGTTTGCCACGGCGATGCGAAAGGCCGGGGCGCAGGTGGAGGTCGTGACGTATCCGGCCGCGATGCACGCGTTCACGAACCCTCGCGCCGACAGCGCCGGGGTGCAGGGGCTGCACTACGATGCGGCGGTGGACGCGCAGTCGTGGGACGCGCTGAAGAAGATGCTGTCCGAGGTATTTCGTTAGGCACCCGCGTGCGGCGGCCGGTGCCTCCGGCCGCCACACGGGTCAGGACTGCATCGCTTCCTTGAAGGTGACGACCGCGCTCCGGATGGCGCTCACCGCGCGGAAGAGAACGGCGCGGAATGCGTCGGCCGAGGGGCAGAACATCTCGACCGACACCCACGTGTTCTCCCCGACCGGGAACACCTTCGCGACCTTCGTTCCTGCGGTGGCCTGCAGTGCCGCGCGCTCCACTCGGCTGCGCTCGGTCGCGCCCTCGATCGCCCAGAAGTTCGGGTAGATGAGGCGATAGAACTCGCCGTCGTTGGCGTCGACGATCAGGTAGTACGTCCCGCCTTCGTACTTGAACTTGATGTCGCCATCGCTGTCGATCGTGGGGACGTAGCCTTCGGTGCGGAGATACTCCAGGAAGGCCTCGATCTTCTGCTCCTTGGTCATCGCGTGGTCCTCGTGTTGCGGCAGTTGATGGCGGTCCGGCGCGGGGCCGGGTCGCCCGCCATCAGTCGTTAGTTGCGTCCACCAGTCGTCGCGCCTGCGTACCATGCGACTAGTGTACGTCACCTGTGGCCGGATCGCCATCCGACCTCCGTCGTCGCGCCGCCTCACGCGGCTCAACGCCAACGATCCCCATGCCGGACATGGCTTCGATTCACGAGTCCTATCGTGTGGGGGCGACGCTACCAGGCGATGTGAAATGACGCGCGCCTGACGCCAGCTTACCGTTGTGGCCACGGATGCGGCGGGCGCCACCACCGGGTACACGGTGGCTCGCCCGCGCGAGGTAGGGCGGCGGCGCGTTGTATGCCCCGGCGCGGTCCGGGTCCCCAACCCTACACCGCAGGTCCCTGCGGGACTCCAGTTCGTCCCAACGGTCGATCGGATGCGGCGGGAGCGGTGTCCCATCCGACGTAACCCGAAGCACGGTTGCGTCACCAACCCGGAGGACACCCTCATGAGAACGCCTTTCCTGCTCGCCGCCACGCTCGTCGTTCCGATCCTCGCCACTGAAGCGCAGTCATATCGCACGTCCCGCACGCTCATGCCGCCCGCGGTCATTCGCCTCGATCCCGCGCGCGTTGCCGATGCGCTCGCACGCGCCGACGTGGCGTGGCAGGAAGGGCGGGGCATGGATGCCCGGCGGATCTACCAGGGGCTCATCGCCGAGCAGCAGGAAGCACGTGAGTTCGCGGGCACCGCCATGTGGCGACTCGCGCTGAACTACCTCTACGCGGACGAGAAGACGAAGGCCGCCATCCAGCTGGACCAGCTGGCCGAGGACGCCGCGACCTTTGGCGATCCAGCCCTGCAGCTGCGCGCCAATTTCGAGGCAGCGGTGCTCTGGCAGCAACTCAAGCGCCCGGAACTCGTGGCCGCGCGCATCGAGCGCACGCAGGCGCTGCTGCAATCGCCGGCCATTCCCGAGGCCGACAAGGAGTTCGTTCGCGCACGGCTGAAGTAGGGGCTGGCTCGCGCTGAGGGGGAGCCGCCCGGCTCCCCCTTGTCGCGGGGGTGCCCGCGTGAACCTTTGGGTATGGGCCTCACCCCGGTTCCGTGGGACGCGCCGTTGGAGGCGTACGAACGACAGGCGGCGACGGTCCTGGCGGCTTTCCACGCGAAGGACGCGGCGACCATCGACGCGGTGCACCACGCACATCCCCGGTTCCTCGACGACACGGTCACGTGGTTGCCGCGGCCGTTGAGCCGGGAGGAGATTGCGACAGCGCCGTTCACCATCGACGATGCGCGGTTGGCGGTCGCCCGCACCTACAGCTTCGCAGACTGGGAAGCGCTCGCCGAACACGTCGCCGCCGTCCGCAATACCACGTCGCCAACCCATCGCTTCGAGGCTGCGGTCCAGGCCGTGGTCGATGGGCGAATCGACGACCTCGCGCACCTGCTCACGCTCGACGCCGGGCTGGTGCATGCACGCTCGCAACGTCGCACCTGTCATGACCCGTCGGTGCACGGCGCGACGCTGTTGCACTACCTCGTGGCCAACGGCGTCGAAGGGGTGAACCAGCGCACCCCGCGGAATGCGGTGGAGGTCGCACAGCTGCTGCTCGCCGCAGGGGCCGACCCCAACGCGACGGCGGGGCTCTATGGTGGACGCTGCAGCGTGATGTCCATGCTGGTCTCCAGCAGCCACCCGAACGCCGCCGGCGTCCACGTGCCGCTCGTCGATATCCTCGTGTCGTTCGGGGCAACGGTGGAGCCCGC
>JAEUJK010000716.1 GCA_016794735.1 Gemmatimonadota bacterium
TTCGGTGAAGTGCCCGATGCCCTCGGGCGTGATGTTCGCCGCGGCCTTGATCTCCGGCGGCGTTCCCGGGATGCGCCCACCGCTCAGGCTCGGGCCGTGGCAGCCGGTGCAGCCGCCGATCTGCGCGAGGTACTTCCCGTACTCGGCATTCGCTCCCCGGGCGGGGGCGGGTGAGCGGGGCGCCGCGTGGTCGAACAACTCGGCGTCGAAGAGCGGGAGCTGTCCGGCGACGTACAACGCGCGGCCGAGCGGCTTGATCACGGTTGACGGGACCGTGCGCTCGACGGGCGGCACCGAGCGGACGTAGGCGACGATCGCCGCGACGTCGGCGTCGTCCATGACGTACCAGTCCACGGACGGCATGAAGCGGAGCTTGCGACCGCCCGGTCCCAGGCCGTGACGGATGGCGTGCACGAGATCCGCATCGGAGCGGTCGGCGATCCCGCTCCCGGCGCCGCTCGTTAGGTTCGGGGCGTAGATCGTGCCCACCGGGCCGGCGTCGATGGCAAGCTGGCCGCCGAGGTCGGCACCATGGCATTCCGTGCACTTGGAGATGGCGGTGGCGAGGTAACGCCCGCGCGCGATCGTCGTCGAGTCGGTGGGGATGGCGGGCGCCGCATCCGTGAACGCGATCGTCTGCGACATGCGATAAGACGACAGCCCGAAGACGCCAGCCGCCAGCAGCGCGACGAACGCCACGAGCCCGACGAGGACTTTTCGGAGGATCGACATGATCGTGAGGAGGGGGGTGAGACCACTCAGTACGTCGAGAATGCACGCGCGGATTGCGTCGGGCATGGGTCACCTGACCCGGCTCGTCACCGCCGGTACCATCAGGCGGTGTCCGTCCCTACCTTATTGCGCGCCATGACCAGCACCCGACCCGCGGTGACGCCTCCGGCGGCCGCCCCCGAATCGACGGCTCCCGGTTGGTCCGTCGACGACTCACGCGCCCTCTACAACATCGAGGGATGGGGAGCCGGTTTTTTTGACATCAATGCCCAGGGGCGTGTCGTCGTCCGTCCGGATCCCGGGCATCCGTTCCGCGCCGTGGACCTGTACGAACTCGCGGTGGACCTCGAGGCGCAGGGGATCCAGCTCCCGGTCCTCTTTCGCTTCTCCGACATCCTGCAGAAGCGCATCGAGACGCTGAGCGAGGGATTTGCGGCGGCGATGAAGGAGTGGGACTACGCGGGTGGGTACACCACCGTCTACCCGATCAAGGTCAACCAGCAGCGTCACGTCGTCGAGGAGATCGTCGAGTTCGGCCAGAAGCATGGCGTCGGCCTCGAATGCGGCTCGAAGCCGGAACTGCAGGCGGTCCTCGGGCTCGCCGAGAGCACCGAGCACATCATCGTCTGCAACGGCTACAAGGACGAGGAGTTCATGCGGCTGGCCCTCATGGGCCAGAAGCTGGGCCACAAGGTGTTCATCGTGGTCGAGCAGCTCTCCGAACTCGAGGTGCTGCTGGCGGCAGCCGAGGATCTTGGCGTGCGCCCCAATGCGGGTGTGCGCATCAAGCTCGCGTCGGAAGGCGCCGGGCGCTGGGCGCAGAGCGGCGGCGAGAAGAGCAAGTTCGGCCTCAACACCGCCGAGTTGATGAAGCTCATCGACCGGCTGCGTGAGCTGGAACAGACCGACATCCTCAAGTTGGTCCACTTCCACCTGGGGTCGCAGATCACCGACATCCGGTACATCAAGACCGGGCTGCAGGAGATCTCCCGCTTCTACATCGAGCTGCACCGGATGGGGATCGGGATCACCCACGTGGACGTCGGCGGCGGCCTCGGCGTCGACTACGATGGCACGAACTCGACGAACCAGGCCAGCGTGAACTACACGCTGCAGGAATACGCGAGCGACGTCATCTACACGTTTGCGGAGTTGTGCCGGGAGAACGAACTCCCGATGCCGCACATCATCAGCGAATCCGGGCGGGCCCTCACCGCCCACCATGCGCTGCTGCTCCTTCGCGTCACCGACGTCGAGACGCAGGATCACTTCAACGAACCGTCGCTCACGGAGGACGACCACATCCTCCTCCATGAGATGGTCGAGGACTACCGCACCCTCAGCAAGAAGAAGCTGCCCAAGCGGAAGGTCATCGAGATCTACCACGACGCCTCGTTCGACAAGGAAAAGGCGCAGCAGCTCTTCAACAGCGGCGTGTTGTCGCTCCGCGATCGCGCGATCGCCGAGACGACCTACATGGCGTCGATGGCCCGCATCGCCCAGATCGTCGCCGAGAACGGCAAGGGGTTCGAGGAAATCGTTCCCCAGGTCGAGGCCACGATGATCGACCGGTACTTCTGCAACTTCTCGCTGTTCCAGTCACTGCCGGACAGCTGGGCAATCGACCAGCTCTTCCCGATCATGCCGATCCATCGACTCGATGAACGGCCCACTCGCCGGGGAACGATCCAGGACATGTCCTGCGACTCCGACGGCAAGATCGATCGCTTCGTCGGCGGCAAGGAAGGGAAGCCCAGCCTCGAGCTGCACAACTTCCGCGACGGCGAGGACTACATCCTCGGCATCTTCCTCACCGGCGCCTACCAGGAAATCCTGGGTGACCTGCACAACCTGTTCGGCGATACGAACGCCGTGCACGTGCGGCTCACCGACACGGGGTACGAACTCACGCACCTCGTGCGCGGCGACACGGTGACGGAGGTCCTCGACTACGTCGAGTTCACGGCGTCCGACTTGCTCACCACCTTCCGTCGGAAGGTGGGGAATGCCCGGGACCTCACTCGGCAGGAAGCAAACACGTTCATCGCCGAGTACGTCGCCGGCCTCGAGGGATACACCTACCTCGAGGGCGAGGCCGCCCGCTAGCGGACCGCGGTCGCCCCGACGCCCGTCAGGGTGGCTGCACGCTTGACAGGACGCCCCAACTCACTGTAGCCTGCTCCCCGGAACATTTCCGGGGAAGGTATGGCGGACGATCTCGAGCTGATGCAGGGCACGCTGGACGTGCTCGTGCTCCGGGCCCTCCTGTGGGGCGAACGACACGGGTACGCGGTCGCCCGGTGGATCCGCGAAAGCAGCCGGGACGCGCTGACCATCGAGGATCGGGCGCTGTACGTCGCGTTGCACCGGCTGGAGGCGCGCGGCGCCGTGTCGAGCAGCTGGGGGGTCTCCGAGAACAACCGACGCGCGCGCTACTACGCCCTCACCGCAACCGGGCGTCGGCTCCTGCGCACGGAGACCGATCGCTGGAGCCGATACGTGGCGGCGGTAGGCGCGGTGCTCATCGCCAATGCCGACGGGGGGGCCGCGTGAGGCGGCCCCGATGGCTGGTGCTCCCCCGGCACTCGGGGCGCGTCTCCCGGGAAATCGACGAGGAGATCGCCTTTCACCTGGCCCAGCGTGCCGCCGACCTCCAGCGGCAGGGGTATCCCCTCGCGGAGGCCCAGCGGATCGCGGCCGAGGAGTTCGGGGATGTCGACGCGGCCCGCGACGAATTGCGACACTTCGATCGTGTCACCGTGGGCCGCGAACGGTCGGCGATCGCCTGGCAGTCCCTCGCCGACGATGTCCGCGGCGCCCTGCGCTCCCTGGCCCGGCACCGCACCTTCACCGCGGTGGTCATCGCCATCCTGGCCCTGGGGATCGCCGCGAGCGCGAGCATGTTCTCCCTCGTTGACCGCCTGATGTTCCGGCCGGCACCCTACATCCGCGATGCGGGCCGCCTGGGACACGTGTATCACACCTTCGAGGTGCCGTCCCGCGGGACGGTGGTCCAGCAGACCCGGAGCTACCAGGACTTCCGGTCCCTCCAGGGAGCGCGTGACGTGTTCCAGGACGCCGGCGCATGGTTCACCACCCGAGTCACCCTGGGCCGCGAGGAGAGCCTGCGCGAGGCGTCGGCGCTGGTCACCGATGACGCCTTCTACCGCGTAGTTGGCGTCGCTCCGTTCATGGGGCGCACCTTTGCCCCCGCCGAGGTGCGGGAAGGTGGGGCCGACGTCGTGATCGTCAGTCATGGGTTCTGGACGCAGGAACTCGGGGGACGGTCGGATGTGCTCGGCGCGTCGGTCGACATCCTCGGGCGGCGGTTCACCGTGATCGGCGTCATGCCGCGCGGCTTTCGCGGCCTGGGGCTCGCGGCGATCGAGCT
>JAEUJK010000739.1 GCA_016794735.1 Gemmatimonadota bacterium
GCCGGATCCTCGACGTTCACGACCGCCGTGTAGTTCCGGAAGTTGGAGCCGCTGAACACGAACATCTGCGCGAGCCCGCCGGAGAACCCGCCGCGCGACGGATCGGCCGAGTTGGTCGCGACGATCGGGATGGCGCCACCCGCGCGCGGGATGTCCACCCCGGACATCTGCATGCCCTGGAAGACGAGGTTGTTCTGGTCGCCCGCGAGGCCGAGCGCGGAAAAGCCACCGATGCTGCCATCGGCATTCAGGAGCGGCGACAGCCCGGGGGTGAGCGCTGCCAGCGACGCGAGGTCATTCTGGTCGCCGGCCGCTGGCATTCGACCGCCAAAGAACGAGCCGCTGGTGAACTCGTCGCCGAACGGGTTCTCGCGTTGCGGCCGGGGCCGCCGCGCCTGCACCCGCACCGCCGCCATCTGCTGCGCCTGTGTGCCCAGCCGAAAATCCGCGACAAGCGACGACGCGACGTCCGTTCGTGTGAGGAACCGCTGGTCCGGCCTCAGCCCCGTGGCTTGCACGCGGACGAGGTAGCGGCCACTCCCGCCCTCCACGGTCACACTGTAACGACCGTCGGGACCGGTTCGCCCGCTGGCCGTCGTCCGTGCCGTGGTGTCCATGACCAGGATCGTCGCGCCAGCCACCGCCGCGCTGTCTGGCCCGATGACGCGCCCGGAGACCACATCCACCCGCGCCTGGGCCGGAAGGCACGGCGCCAGGGCACCAACGACCAACAGCAAGGACCACGTGCGACCGCCCCGCATGCCGACGCTCCGCCGAGGGTCAGGCCATCTTGCGCCGCTTAGGGGTTTTCGTCGAGACGCGCCGGATTACGACTCGATTAACCTATCGTGAGGCGTTGATGACGGGCGTCGCCGCCTCGGCGAAGCGCGTGAGCCGCCGCACCGTCTCCTGGATCTCGGCCACTCGCGCGCCCGGGTTGATCGCGCAGATGC
The DNA here is from genome assembly GCA_016794735.1 of Gemmatimonadota bacterium. Classification (GTDB taxonomy): domain Bacteria; phylum Gemmatimonadota; class Gemmatimonadetes; order Gemmatimonadales; family Gemmatimonadaceae; genus RBC101. The sequence goes on from JAEUJK010000739.1 coordinate 954, forward strand.
GAAAGACCGGGCGTCCACCGATGAGCGTGGACATCACCAGGGCGTACCCGTCGAGCCGCATGTCGTCCACCACGCGACGCACGACCGCATCCTGGTGGTCATGGGACAGCGTGCCATCGCCGCGCCAGCGGAAGGTGATCACGCCCAGCTGCGCGGGCGTCACGATCTCCCAGCGCGCGTCCGCCCGCAGCTCCCGCTCGGCGGCTTCCCCCATGTCCAGCCCCACGTCGACCGCGCGGCGAAACTCGGCGAGCCCAAACGCCTGCAGCGAGAGCCAGAGCTTGAGCGCCTTGAAGGAGCGAGTGAGCTGAGGCCCCATCTCGTAGAAGTTCACCTCCTCGCTGATGTGCCGCGTCACGTCGGTGAGGTAGTCCGCGTGGTCGTCGTCGCTCAGGCGGAAGGCACTGCGCAGCGTGCGCACGTCCCGCACGAGGAGGCACCCCAGCTCGTACGGCTGGAACATCCACTTGTGAGGGTCCAGCGTGATCGAGTCGGCGCGACCCAGTCCGTCGAGCGCCTGGCGCCCCCGCTCGCTGATCACCGCGGCCGCCCCGTACGCGCCATCGACGTGCATCCACAACCCTTCGGCCGCGCAGAAGTCGGCCACCGCGTGCAACGGATCGACGGCACCCGTGTTGGTGGTCCCGCCGTTCACCACCACGCAGAAGGGGCGCCGACCGGCCTTCCGGTCCTCGGCGACCAAACGTGCGAGAGCATCCACGTCCAGGCGCAGCGCGGCGTCGGTGGGCACCACACGACGCTGTTCGCGCCGAAAGCCGAGGATGCGGAAACCCTTCGCGAGCGAGGAATGCGTCTGGTCGGAGCAGTAGAGCACGCCCTTCTCGTCCGGACCACCGAGCTTCACCTCGCGTGCGGTGGCGATGGCCGAGAGGTTCGCCATCGAGCCGCCGCTCACCAGGATCCCGGCGCCCTCGGGCGGGAGGCCGCAGATCTCCTTGAGCCAGTCGATGACGATGATCTCGATCTGCGACGCCCACGACGAGGCCAGCCAGTGCCCCATGAACGTGTTGTGCCCGCTGACGAGCAGGTCGGCGATGACCGACACGAAGTTCGTCGGGCTCGGGACAAACGAATAGAAGCGGGGGTGGTCGGCGTGAAAGAGCGGGGGGAAGACGTGCCGCTCCACCATGTCGATCAACGCCCGGGGATCGGTCCCCTGCTCCGGCAGCGGGATCCGCAGGAG
>JAEUJK010000759.1 GCA_016794735.1 Gemmatimonadota bacterium
TCGGCGGTGACCTGGGCCGGGACGGCGACAAACGGGGAGTCGACCGTCACGCTCGTGACGGGGCGGCCGGTCCAGCCGCGCGGGGCCCGGTATTCGGTGCTGCCCTGCGTCGAGCGCACCACGACCTCCCCGTCGCCCACAACGGGGGTGAGCGTGTAGATCGCCCACTTGCCGTCGGCAGACAACGCGGAGCCCTGGATCTGCTTCCAGGAGTCGTAGGTGTCCTGCGTAAGGACCTTCTTGCCCTGCGCCGCGAGCCCTGCGGGCAGGAGCAGGAGCAAGGACCATCGGGCGATCGACGAGCGCATGAGCAAGGTTCTCCTCACATGGGGGTTCCGGAACCACCGCTGGTCGCCCCGGGGCGGATCGACCAACTTTCGGCCGCACGCGAACGGAACGCACCACACCACGCCCGCGTTGCGGGAGGCGAAGTGTTACTCAAGCGATTCTACCATGAGGGGCTCGCACAGGCGAGCTACCTGCTCGGGTGCCAGCGGACCGGCGAGGCCATCGTCATCGACGCCAATCGCGACCCGGAGCCTTACCTCGCAGCGGCCGCCGCCGAGGGCCTGCGGATCACGCAGGTCACGGAAACCCACATCCACGCCGACTACCTGTCCGGCAGCCGGGAACTCGCCCGGGTGGCCGGTGCCCAGCTGCTCCTGAGCGCGATGGGGACCGCGGACTGGCAGTATGCCTTCGCGGCGAGTGACGGCGCCCGCTTGTTGCACGACGGCGACGAGATTCGCGTCGGGAACATTCGCCTCGAGGTGATGCACACCCCGGGGCACACGCCCGAACACATCGTCTTCATCTGCATCGACAAGCCGACGAGCAACCACCCCGTCGGCGTGTTCTCCGGTGACTTCCTCTTCGTTGGCGACGTGGGACGTCCCGACCTGCTGGAGCGCGCGGCTAATGTCGCGGGCACCATGCGTGCGGGCGCGGGACAGCTGTTCGATTCCCTGCAGCGCTTCACCGCACGGTTCCCCGACTACCTGCAGGTCTGGCCCGGCCACGGATCGGGCTCCGCGTGTGGCAAGGCGTTAGGCGCCGTACCGTCCACCACCCTCGGCTACGAGAAGGTGGCCAACTGGGCGCTGCAGCACACCGACCGCGCGGCGTTCATCGAGGCCGTCCTCGAGGGCCAGCCCGACCCGCCACGCTACTTCGCGACCATGAAGCGGCTGAACAAGGAGGGCCCCCGCATCCTGGGGACCCGCCCGGACGCCGCGCAGCTCAACGCCGCCACCCTGCCCCAGGTGCTGGCCTCGGGGACGCGGGTGATCGACCTTCGCTCGACCGGTGCGTACGCGGCACAACATGTCCGCGGCACCATCAACATCCCGTTCTCCAAGTCGTTCGTCGGGTGGGCCGGGTGGCTGGTGCCGTACGATCGCCCGTTCTACCTGCTCACCGACGCGGGCCACGACCAGGTGCGCCAGGCGCTCGCCGAGCTGGCGATGATCGGGCTGGACGACTGCGCCGGCTGGTTTGGCGCGGAGGCACTGCAGGGCGCCACCGCCTCGATCCCCCAGGTCGAGGGACGCGCGCTCTCCACCCTCCGTGACGCGCAGGTCATCGACGTCCGGGCCGCGGACGAGTTCGCCGCCGGCCACCTGCCGGGCGCACGACACATCCCGCTCGGGCGGCTGGAAGAGCACCTCGACAAACTCGACACAGCGCGCCCCATCGTGCTCCAGTGCCAGGGCGGAACCCGCTCGTCGATCGCCGCCTCCCTCCTGGATGCGCGGGGCATCCCCAACGTGACCAACCTCGTGGGGGGATACAACGCCTGGGTGACGGCCGACCTTCCGGTGCAGGTGCCGGCTGCCGCTGCGCATGGCTGATCCCGCCCCGCGGCCCACGGGCCGGCCGGTGTCCCGCAGCCGGAGCGCCGGCCGACGCCTCGTTGGGTATTTCCTGCGCGGGATGGTGTTCCTCACCCCGGTGGCCCTCACGCTGTATGTGGTGGTCCTGGTCCTGCGCACCGTGGACGGCTGGTTGGGCTTTCCGATCCCGGGCGCAGGGTTCGTCGTCACCGTGGCGCTCGTCACCCTGTTCGGCTTCCTCGCCTCGGGGTTCATCACGCGCAGCATCGTCGCCGCGCTCGATGACCTCATGGAGCGCCTCCCGTTCGTTCGCCTGCTCTACTCGTCGATCCGCGACTTCGTGAACGCGTTCGTCGGCGAGAAGCGACGGTTCGACAAGCCAGTGCTGGTGAAGCTCTTCGACAACAGCTCGGCCCACGCCCTCGGCTTTGTCACCCAGGAGTCGCTCGGCCCACTCGGCCTGCCCGACTGGGTGAGTGTCTACATGCCACACAGCTACAACTTCTCGGGGCAGATGTATGTCTTCCCGCGTGCGGCGATCACACCGCTGGACGCGAGCAGCTCCGACATGATGGCCTTCGTGGTCTCTGGCGGCGTCACCGAGATCCCCACCATCCAGGGCAACACGCCACCCGAATCCGGGCGGTGATGAGGGGCGCGGGGCGGTTTCTGCGCAAGGCAGGAAGCCACCCCCACTGGAGCGCTCATGTTGCCTATCCGAACCCTCACCCGCGTCGCCGCCGGTGCCCTTGCCGTGCTGGCGACGGGCTGCGGGGGTAAGTCCCCAACCAACCCCAACAATCCCGGGGGCAACTCCGGACTCACCGCCACGATCGACGGCGCCGCCTTTGTCGCGCTGCCGACAGGTGTTGCCGCCGTGGGCTCCGCGAACGGCACCTTCTCCATCGCCGGGGGGACGGCGAGTGGTACCGGGCTCGCAATCAATGCTTTCAACATCAGCGGCCCTGGCACCTACCCGATGGGGGTCGGGCCCAGCGTGGCGGGCGCAATTGGCTCGATCGCCGCTGGGGGCAGCGCGTGGAATTCCGCCCTGACCGGCAACTCCGGGACGATCACCTTCACCACGGTCTCAGCGACGCGCATCGTCGGGACCTTCGCGTTCACCGCGACCGGGACGGCGAATGCGAGCAGCACGCGATCGGTCACGAACGGCGCGTTCGACATCCCGGTGAATGCGACGGCCAACATTGCCGTCGCGCCCAATGCGGGGAGCAAGTTCACGGCGACGATCAACGGCGCGGCCTGGAACGCGGCGACCGTGGTGATGGGGTCCCGACCGTCGAGCGGAACCCTCACCCTCAGCCTCTCGAACATCAGCTACCAGATGGTGGTGACCCTCAGTGGCTACACGGGCGTGGGCACCTATGCGCTCGCGACCGGGGTGCAGCGAACCATGTTCGTCACCAACCTCACGACGTTTACGAACTGGGGTGGACCCGGCACGGCGAGCACAGGGTCGTTCGTCGTCACGAGTTCCACCGCGTCACGCATCGCGGGGACCCTCGACGTCACCCTTCCACCCAGCACGGTCACGCCGGGCACGGGGAACCTCCGACTCGTGGGGACGTTCGACGTCGGCATCCCCTGAGCACGGTTGCGGCGGAGAGACGCGTGCCGCACGTTGCGGCATGCGTCGATTCGTCTCGTGCCTCAGCTTCTTCGCCGTCGCCGCGGGCGCCCAGCCCGCCGCGCAGGAACTCCTCCTCCGACCGGCTCGTGTGTGGGACGGTGTGCGCGACGCGCCCGTCGAGGGGCTCGTGGTCCTCGTCCGTGGTGAGCGCATCGCCGCCGTGGGCACACCGGCGGAGGTGCGCGCCGGGCCCACCGCGCGAACGATCGACCTGCCCGGGCTGACCCTTATCCCGGGGCTCATCGAGGCGCACTCCCACGTGCTGCTGCACCCCTACAACGAGGCAACCTGGGACGACCAGGTGCTGAAGGAATCCACGGCCCTGCGCGTCGCGCGGGCTACGGTCCACGTGAAGAACACGCTCATGGCGGGCTTCACCACCATCCGGGACCTCGGTACGGAGGGCGCGGGCTGGGCCGACGTGGGGGTGAAGCAGGCGATCGAGCGCAAGGTGATTCCCGGTCCGCGCATGCTGGTGACCACCAAGGCGATCGTGGGCCGCGGGAGCTACGGGCCCAAGGGTTTCTCGACCGAAGTCGACGTGCTCCAGGGCGCGGTCGAGGTGGGCAACGCCGAGGAGCTGGTCGCCGAAGTGCGGAACCAGATCGGCCACGGCGCCGACTGGATCAAGATCTACGCGGACTATCGCTGGGGGCCGAACAACGAAGCGCGGCCTGCCTTCACGGAAGCCGAGATTCGCGCGGCCGTCGAGATTGCCGCGTCGAGCGGGCGCTTCGTCGTAGCGCACAGTTCGTCGGCCGAGGGAATGCGGCGTGCGACACTGGCTGGTGTGGGCAACATCGAACACGGGGATGGGGGCACGCCGGAAGTGTTCGCCCTCATGGCCGAGCGCGGCGTCGCCTTGTGTCCGACGATCGCCGCGGGGGATGCCACCGCCCAGTACGCGGGGTGGAAGAAGGGCGTCGATCCTGAGCCGGCACGCATCAAGGCCAAGCGCGCGAGTTTTGCGGCGGCTCGTGCGGCGGGGGTCACGATCTGCAACGGGAGCGACGTCGGTGTCTTCACCCACGGCGACAACGCGCGCGAACTCGAGCTCCTGGTCGACTACGGCATGTCCCCGCTGCTGGCGATGAAGACCGCGACGAGCACGACCGCGCGTGTGTTGCGCATGAACGATCGCATTGGAGCGGTGCAAGCTGGGCTCCTTGCCGACCTCGTCGCGGTGGAAGGCGACCCAACCCGCGACATTTCCGCGACGCGCCGGGTAAAGTTCGTGATGAAGGGCGGAGAGATCTTTCGCCACGATGCGGCTCGCTAACCCCTCACGCTGACGGCGCCCATGACTCGACTTCGGTACTTCGCGCTCCTCGTCGTCGCCGGCTGCAGCCCGGCCAGTGAGTCGGCACCGCCGCCGCGTCTCGAGGCGATGGCGTCCCCGAGTGGCGCGCGCGCCGGCGAGCCGTTCCTCGCGGTGGATGGGCGAGGGCAACTCCACATGACCTGGATCGAACGCACCGGCGACAGCAGCGCCGCGGTGCGTTATGCGCGACTCGAAGACTCGACATGGACGACGCCGTCGACCGTGGTGGAGCGGAGGGACCTGTTCGTGAACTGGGCCGATTTCCCGGCGGTTGCCGTCGCCCCATCCGGGCGGCTGGTCGTGCACTGGCTGCAGCGCAGCGGGAGCGGCACCTACGCGTACGACGTTCGCGTGGTGCAGTCGACCGACCAGGGGGCCACGTGGTCGGCCCCGCAGGTGCTCAACCGCGACGGCAAGGCGGCCGAACATGGCTTCCTCACCTTCTGGCAGGGGAGCAACGACTCCGTGCATGCGGCCTGGCTCGATGGGCGGCACATGGAAGCCGGCGACGGCCACGGCAAGGGCGCGATGAGCCTGCAGTCGTCGGCGGTCGGCGCCGATGGTTCGTTAGGCGCGGAGCTGGCGCTCGACATGCGCAACTGCGAGTGCTGCCAGGTGAACAGCGCCCTCAGCGGTCGCGGGCCGGTCGTGGTGTACCGCGACCGTTCGGAGAGCGAGGTGCGCGACATCGCGATTGTGCGGCAGGTCAATGGTGCCTGGACGGCGCCGGCGAAGGTGCACGATGACGGGTGGCAGATCGCCGCCTGCCCCGTGAACGGCCCCGCGGTCACCGCGCGTGGCGACACCGTCGTTGTGGCGTGGTTCACTGGCGCGCGCGACACCGCGCACGTGAAGGTCGCGTGGTCCACGGACGCCGGCGCGACGTTTGGCCCGCCGACGGTGGTGGACGGCGGCACCCCGGCCGGTCGCGTGGACATCGAGCTGCTGCCCGATGGCTCCGCGGCGGTCTCGTGGCTCGAGCGCGTTCCCCCCGAAGCCGCGGAAGTGCGCGTGCGCCGCGCGCGTGCCGATGGATCGCTCGGCGCGCCGGTGACCCTGGCCGCAACGAGCGGCGCCCGGGCCAGCGGCTTTCCGAAGGTTGTGCAGCGCGGACAGGACCTGGTCGCTGCATGGACAGTCCCCGGCGACACCGCACGCATCCTGATGGGCCGGATGCCAACCCGGGCATTGCCGTGAGACCCTCGCGTTGGCTGCTCGCCCTCGCGGTCCTCGCGTGCCGTCCCGAGCACGGCACCCTGGTGGGTGACCGCGCCCCCGCCTATCGCGCGACAACGTTGTCGGGCGACTCGGTCTCGACGACGGCACTTCAGGGCAAGGTGGTCCTCCTCAATGTGTGGGCCACCTGGTGCGCCCCGTGCCGCGAGGAGATCCCCTTCCTCCAGTCGCTGCACGAGAAACATGCTGCCTCCGGCCTCGAGCTCGTTGGCGTTTCAGTCGACACGCGTGGCGAGGACGAGACGATTCGCGGGTTCATGAAGGACTTCCGGATGACCTACCCGGTCTGGCGCGACCCGGACGAACGAATCCAGTCCCTCTTCCAGGCCCTTGGCGTCCCGTCGTCCTACCTGATCGACCGCGAAGGGGTGATTCGCTGGCGACGGCTCGGCATCATCCGGCCGACGGACACGACGTTCACGAAGGCGCTCGACGCCGCCCTTGCGGCTCCCGCGCCATGACCCGGACCGTTGGAATCTTCCTGTTCGACGAGGTCGAGGTGCTCGACTTCGCCGGGCCGTTCGAGGTCTTCTCCGTGTCGGGGCGCCGTCACCAGCTGGACCTGTTCCGTGTGGTCACGGTGAGCGAGCGCGGCCAACCGATCGCGGCGCGGAACGGGCTGCTGGTGATGCCGACGCACTCGTTCGCCAACTGTCCGGCGCTGGACGTCGTCCTCGTGCCCGGTGGGTTCGGCACACGTCGCGAGATGAAGAATCCGGTCGTGCTGGAGTGGGTGCGATCGGCCGCGGAACGCGCCGAGTATGTGCTTTCGGTGTGCACCGGCGCCCTTGTACTCGGCTCAGCCGGGCTGCTCGACGGGCTCCACACTACCACGCACTTCCTCGCGTTCGATGAGCTCAAGGCCGTCGCCGCTCGGTCGGTGATTCACGAGGGTGCACGCTATGTGGACAACGGCAGCTTGGTGTGCTCGGCAGGGGTCAGCGCCGGGGTCGACATGTCGCTGCACGTGATCCGCCGCATGCACGGCGATGACATTGCGCGAGAGACCGCCAGATACATGGAGTACGAGGGGCTCTGGGACTCTCCGGATCGGGTGATCATGGCAAAATGAGTTGGCGCGCGATGCGCCAACTCATTTCACCGGATCGAGTTCAGGCCTCACACCTAACGTGACGTTCGAGGTGCGGGGGTTTTCTACATCACGTACATCGGGAGCGTCAGCTCTTCACGGCTTCGATCGTGATGTTGATCTCGACTTCGTCCCCGAGCATGATGCCGCCGCCTTCGATGGCGCGATTCCAGGACACGCCGTAGTCGAGGCGATTGATCTTGGTCGACGCCTCGAAGCCGAT
>JAEUJK010000763.1 GCA_016794735.1 Gemmatimonadota bacterium
GGGTACCTGCCCGACTTCGCCTCGGGTGAGCTGTGGCGATTCAGCCTCCGCACCCATCGCTGGAAGCGGCTGAGGGCAGACAACTGGCCCCAGGGAAAATACCGACGGCTGATCCACGACCCTTCCCGAAATCTCCTGCGGACCTACTGGGATGGTGGGGGCCAGGTTTACACGATCCCTGACACGGGCGGTACGTGGAGTCCCGAGGGCGGTGCCGCGAACAACGACACGCACTACGAGGCGTACGCCTTCATGAACCCGCTCACGTCGCAACTCATGCTCTTCGGAGGCTACGGGTTCTCGACGTTCCGCGACGACCTGCAGGCATGGGACGGTACGGCGTGGGCCCTCGTGGGTCAGAGCGCCGCACGTCCCGAAGCACGCTTCGGGACCGGCACGGGATCGGTGGCCGTCGACGCCGCCGGGGGACGCGCATTCATGGGGCAGCGCCATCAGGGCATCCAGCCTGGCAACTACGATGACCTGTGGATGCTGAGGCTCTCGGATTACGTATGGACGAACCTGATTCCGGCTACGACCGACTCGACGGCGCGCCTGCTGAGCGCGATGGCGTACGCCCCGCACTCCCGCCGGCTCTATCGCTTCGGCGGGTGCTTGCCGATCAATGACCCCGGATTCTGCTCGAGCTACTCCGGGGAAACGCGAATCGCGAATCCGGCCGCCGCACGAGTGCGCTGGGAGACACTTCGTGACGGAGCGCGGTCACCGAGCCCAAGAGCCCTCGCCGGCCTCTTTTTCGATCCTGTTCGGCTCCGCTTGGTGCTCGTGAGCGGCCACGGCGCTGATGGTTGGCAGGATGACGTCTGGGTCCGCACGTTGCCCTGACGGTCGCGCGCGAGCATCGTTGGCCGCGCCACGGATGACCGAAATCACGCCCCCTGCTGTTCGTCTGGTCACGCTCGGCATCGCCGCCATACAGGTCGGCGATGCCAGCACCAGAGAGATCCTGGATGCCGGCAAGACGCTGGCCCTGCTGGCGTACCTCGACAGTGCGCGCGAACGCCGTGCGGACCGGGACGAGCTGGTCGACCTGCTTTGGTCAGATAAGGAGAACAGCCGTGGCCGCAACTCCCTCAGGCAGCTGATCTACTCGATTCGTCGACGGTTGGGCGAGGGGGTCCTGCTCGTTGATGAACGCGAAGTCGCATTGGGGGCCAGCGTCACATCCGACCGACGAGCCCTCGAGGAGGCCATCGACAATCGCGACCACGACGCGATTGTCGCGCGATATGCAGGAGGTTTCCTGCAGGAATTTGCGATGCCGGGCGCTCGTCGGTTCGAGGAGTGGGCGGAGCTTGAACGGCAGCGACTCCGCCGAGCGTTTGTCCACGCCGCCGAAGTCGTTGTACGGAGGGCCGCGTCGGTCCCGGATCGAGGCGTCGTCGCCTTGGCGCGTCGGGTACGCGATGAGACCCCGGAGCGTGAGTCCAGCTGGCGTCTCCTCCTGGAAGCCATGGCACTAGCTGGTGATTGGCTCGGGGTGGAACTCGAGCGTGCGGCACTTCTGGCGCATCTCGCCGACAGCGCGTCCGAACCTGAATCGGCGACCACCTTGCTCCTGCGGCGACTGCAGCGACCCGATGTTGCGGCGCCCGCCGAGGTGACAGGGTCCATCCATCCGGAGTTAGTGGGGCGCGAGTCCGAGTTTGCTCGCCTGCTCGCGTCGTGGCAGCGCTCGCGCGCGGGACATCGCACGGTGGTGCGGTTGCGCGGAGTCGCGGGCGTCGGGAAATCACGTTTGCTTGAGGAGCTTCGGGCTCGCCTCCGTGCCCGCGGCGCGCGCGTGATCACCGTGCGTGCGTTCCCAGGCGAGCGCGAAGTTTCCTGGTCATTTCTCGCCGAGTTGGTGGGGACGCTGGGACGACTGCCTGGTGCAGCGGGTGTTGACCCGGGCGCAGCCGCCGAACTCGTTGCGATCGAGCCAGCCCTCACTGCCCAGTATCCCGCGGTTCAGGTGCGGGGAGCGACCGGTTCCGAGACGTTCAGGCGCACGCGCGCGCTGCACTCGCTGGTCGACGCTGTCACCCAGGACACTCCCCTCGTGTTGTTGATGGATGACATGCATTGGTGCGACGATGCGTCGGGCCGTGCAGTCAACAATGCCCTGCAGAGAGTCTCCATGTCGGCGCGGCTGTTTCTCGTCATGGCATCGCGGCCTACCACTGGCATCCCGGCCGTCGACGGTCAGGCCAGCACCCTCGAACTTGGCGGTCTGACGCGATCCGCGATGGAAGCGGCGATCGAGAGCATTGCGCGCTTGCCTGACGAACCCTGGTGTCCGGTGCTGCTCGACTCGCTGTATGCGTCCACCCGCGGATCGCCGCTCGAGCTGGTGACTCGACTCCGGGACCTCGTCGACCGCAAGGTGCTTTCTGTCGAGGCAGAGAATTGGAGACTCCGGGAAGGAGGACTCGACGCCCTCGCTCATCCCGGCGGACCAGCCTTGGACCTGATCATCGCGCGCCTGCCTGTGCCCGAGCGCCGCTGCCTCCACCTGGTTGCGGCGGCTGGAGCGCCATCATCGGCGCTCGTCCTCGCCACCGCGCTGCGCGTTGGCGCGCGTGAGTGCGAGCGGCACCTCGATGCGCTCCTCGGCATGGGTCTGGTGCAGTCCATCGAATCCGACTGGGATGTCGCACACGACCTCATCGCGGAGGCCGCGATCCGCGATGCCGATGACGTGCGACGACTGCACCACGACCTGGCTGACGCCTTCCTCACGCGATCGGAGTTGTCGCTGCATGCGGTCCGCCGCGCCGCGGCGCATGCGCGAGCATGCGCTGACGATGGGTTGCTTCGCCGCGTTGGCCGCATGGCCGAGCACCTCCAGCGTAAGCAGGGTGATCCGCGATCCGTCCGCCGATTCCTCACGGAAGACGCGGGCCTCGACCCCGGGGACAGTGTTGTGGGATCGATGGTGCGCGGCGTGCCTTGGTACCGTCGGCAGTCCGCGTGGACACGAAGAGTGCTGGCGGCAAGCATTGCACTCGTGGGGTTCGGTGGACTCGCGGGCGCTCTCAGGTGGCAACCCTCGCTCGCACTGGTGGTTGAGCCACTCCCCACGAACCCCCTCACACCGGCGCCCGTGGTCGAGCTGCGCGGCCTCGCCGCGCGGGCCGGCTGGGCGCGGCCGGAGAGTATTACGGTCCAGCGCCTCAGCGGGCCCGGGATGTTGTCAGGACCGACCTCCCGGAAGTTCATCGATGGCAGGGCGCAGTTTTCCGAACTCGGCGTCACCGAGCCGGGCGCATATGTCCTTCGGTTTTCGGTTCCCGGGGGACCGTCGCTGGACTCCGACACACTGCGCGTCGAGGAGGGCTGGGGTCCCACGTTGCGTCTTGCGACCGGCCGTCTCGCCGGTCGTGCCTTCTCCGCGGACGTACCCGTTGTGGAGGTGGAGCCGGGGGCACTGCTGACCGGATCAATTGGGGTGACGTACCGGGCTCCCTGGACCGCGGCGTCGGTGATGCTCTGCGCCGGTGCCTCCTGGAACGAAGGACCTCTTTCGGTTCGTTGGACGGTGTTTCCTCTCGTTACGCCGGCTATGGACCTCGAGCGCCGCGTATCCCTCGACTCGGCCGGGCTCCACGCGCCCGAGACACCGGGAGAGCATCACATCGTCCTTGCAATGAACGCCGAACCCGACTGCGATCGCATTCTCTCGTCAACGAACTGGGAGGTTGGCCCGGCCGTCTGGGATGACGGGAATGACTTGGTTCCCGCCGTCATCAGCAAGATCGAGGAGGCCCGGCAGCAGGGCTATGTGACCTTGCCAGTGCTCCGCAACACGAGGGAGCACGGCCCGCGCTCCCCTGCGCCCACCCCCGTAGGGGTTGCGGTCGTCACCGTCCGGGTCATCAAGCCCTGACCGGGGCCGCACCCACCCGGCCGTGGGGACCGCGACCTCACTCGCCCCAACTCCGGGAGCGACCGGCGCGTTATTTGGCGGGGTCCGCGGGCTGGGACGGGTTGCCGTCAGGGTATCGGCATTGTCTATGGGGACGATGCAAATCCTTGTACGACATGAGTTTCCCTTGCCGGATCCGCTCCCCGGAACCACTATAGAGGCTCGACGAGCAATTACCTGCCCTTCGTGGGCGGAGGCTTGGGCATGAAGACAGTGCTGGCGATCGCCGCGACGACCGTTTCCCTGGCGACGCTTTACCCCGTTTGGTCCGAGGCCGGCCTGGATGCCGCGCGCGTACCCAGCGTCCCACCGGGTGCGTTTGCCCTGGCCGATGCGAGCATCAGTGCCGGACACCGCGAACCCGTCGCACGCGCCGTCACTCTCGCACCGTCCGCGCTGACGGAGGTCGTGCAGAAGTCGTGCGCCGCCACCTGTCACAGCGATCGACGGAAGTCGGGCGACCTTTCGCTCGCGACCTACGACGTGGCCAAAGCCACGGCCGCGCCCGACGTCTCCGAGAAGATCATCCTCAAGCTGCGCGCAGGGATGATGCCGCCCCCTGGATCGCGTCGCCCAGCGGGTGACACGCTGACCCAGGTCGCCGACGCGCTCGAGCGCGCGATGGACCTGCGCTACGCGGCGCAACCCGATCCCGGCACCAAGACCTTCCAGCGCCTGAACATTGCCGAGTATGAGCGCTCGGTCCGCGACCTGCTGACCCTCGAGGTCAAGGCGGATAAGTGGCTGCCGCTCGACACCAAGAGCGCCAACTTCGACAACATCGCCGACGTGCAAATGCCCTCGGCGACCACGCTCGACGCCTACCTCGACGCAGCAAGTGAGATCGCCCGCCTTGCCATCGGCGACCCCAAGGCGAGCGTGACGACCACGACGTACAAGCTCCCGCGCCTGGCCTCGCAGTGGGTGCGCGCCGAGGGCGCGCCGATGGGGACGCGCGGTGGAATGTCCGCGGTGCACACCTTCCCCGCCGATGGCGAGTACGTCTTCGAGGTCACGCTGCACGCGATCCCGACGGGCCAGCTCTACGGCTCCGACGCGCCGTTCGACGAGAAGGTGGAGATCTCGGTCGATGGCGAGCGTGTCGCCCTGCTCGACATCGATCGCTGGATGTCGCAGGCCGATCCGGACGGGATGGACATCAAGACGCCGGCGATCCCGGTGCGCGCCGGCGCCCATCGCATCGCGGCTGCCTTCACGCAGACGTTCGACGGTCCGGTCAACGACAACATCAAGCAGATCGGCCACTCGATCGCCGACACGCAGATCGGCTCCGAGCAGGGGATCACGAACATCGCGCACCTGAGCTCGATGGCGGTGCGCGGCCCGTACAACCCGACGGGGGTCTCCGAGACCGAAAGCCGCCGCCGGATCTTCACCTGCCGGCCCACCAGCCCCGCCGAGGCGCGTCCCTGCGCCGAAAAGATCATCGGACAGCTCGCCACGCGGGCCTACCGGCGCGCCCTGACCCCGAAGGACCTGCAATCCCTGATTGGTTTCTACGACGAGGGTGCGAAGGAAGGCGGCTTCGAGCTGGGCGTCCGCACGGCGCTGGAGGCCATGCTCGCGAGCCCGCACTTCGTGTTCCGGTTCGAGGAACTCCCGGCCGGCGCGCGCCCGGGTGCCCGCTACGCCATCGGCGATACCGACCTGGCCACGCGCCTCTCGTTCTTCTTGTGGGGCACGCCGCCTGACGAGAAGTTGCTCGCCGCCGCACGCACCGGCACCCTCTCCACCCCGGCCGGCCTCGCGGCGCAGACGAAGCGCATGCTCGCCGACCCGCGCTCCGAGGCGCTCGCCACACGCTTCGCGGCGCAGTGGCTGCGCCTGCAGGACATCGACAAGGTCCACCCGGACGCGCTGCAGTTCCCCGACTTCCACGAGCAGCTCGCGACGGCGATGAAGGAGGAGACGCAGCGCTTCTTCTCGTACATCGTGCGCGAGAACCGCAGCGTGCTCGACCTGCTCTCGGCCGACTACACCTTCGTGAACGAGGCCCTCGCGCGGCACTACGGGATCCCGGGCGTGACGGGCGACGAGTTCCGCAAGGTGACCTACCCGGACGATCGGCGGCGCGGGCTGTTCGGCCACGCGAGCGTGCTCACGCTCACGTCGCACGCCAACCGCACCTCGCCCGTCCTCCGCGGCAAGTGGGTGATGGAAGTGATCATGGGCACGCCACCGCCAGCGCCCCCGCCCAACGTGCCGGACCTCGAGAAGACCGGGGACGCCAAGGAAGGCCGGTTGATCACGACGCGGGAACGCATGGAGATCCACCGCGCCAACCCGGCGTGCCGCTCGTGCCACAACTTCATCGACCCGATCGGCCTGGCGCTGGACAACTTCGACGTGACCGGCCGCTGGCGCATTCGCGAGTTTGACGCTCCGCTGGACACCAAGGGCACCTTCTACGACGGCACGGAGATCGCCACCCCGGCGCAACTCCAGCAGGTGTTGCTCAAGCGCCCGGCGCCGATCGTCCGCAACTTCACGGCGAACCTGATGGCGTACGCCACGGGCCGCCGGATCGAGTACTTCGACCAGCCCGCCATCCGCAAGATCGTGCGCGAGGCCGAGACCGGCGGGTACCGGTTCGGCGACTTCGTGCTCGGTGTCGTCTCGTCCGATGCGTTCCGCATGAAGCGGGCACCGGTCGCCGCCGACGCCCCCAACAGCTCTCACTAACTCACCGCACCCGGAGACACCTCCATGCGCTTCGTTCCTGGCCAGCCCCTGCCGCGCCGCACCTTCCTCCGCAGCATGGGCGCCACCGTGGCCCTGCCCTACCTGGACGCGATGATCCCGGTGGGACGCTCGGCCTCCCGGTTCGGCCCCACCGACCGTACGCGCTTCGTTGCCATCGAGATGGTGCACGGCGCGGCCGGCTCGAACGAGCTGGGCGCCAAGCTCAACATGTGGGCGCCAGCAGCGACGGGGCGGAAGTTCGACCTGTCCCCGACCGCGCTCCAGTCGCTCGATCCGTGGCGCGACTACCTCACGATCATCTCCAACACGGACGTGCGTGAGGCCGAGCCCACGACGGCCAAGGAGATCGGCGGCGATCACTTCCGCTCGAGCGCGGTCTACCTCACGCAGTGCCATCCCAAGCAGACGGAAGGCTCGGACGTGAAGGTCGGGACCTCGCTGGACCAGATGTACGCGAAGCGCTTTGGCCAGGAGACGCCGATCCCGTCGATGCAGCTCTGCATCGAGCCGGTGGACCAAGCGGGCGGCTGCGCCTACGGCTACGCCTGCGTGTACACCGATTCCATCTCGTGGGCCTCGCCGACGGAACCGCTGCCGGTCATTCGCGACCCGCGCGTGGCGTTCGAGAAGTTGTTCGGCGTCGGCGGATCGTCGGAGGAGCGCGCGGCGCGCCGCCGCACCCGGCGCTCCATCCTCGACTTCGTCTCGAGTGAGATGTCGTCCCTCAAGTCGATGCTCGGCGCCGACGACAAGGCGCGCATGGATCGCTACCTCGAGGATATCCGCGAGGTCGAGCGCCGCATCCAGCGCATCGAGGCCCGCAACGCGTCCGGTGAGGAGCGCGCGCTGCCGGGCGCCCCGGCCGGCGTGCCCGATTCGTTCGCCGAACATGTGCAGCTCATGTTCGACATCCAGGCGCTGGCCTTCGCCGCCGACATCACGCGCGTCTTCTCGTTCAAGATGGGACGCGACGGCTCCAGCCGCGTGTACCCGGAGTCTGGCTCGGAGCGTCCGTTCCACCCCGCCTCGCACCACGGCGGCAACGAACGCGGCGTGAAGGAATTCCAGATGATCAACAAGTACCACGTCAGCATGCTCCCGTACTTCCTGCAGAAGCTCAAGGACATCCAGGAAGGCGAGGCGAACATGCTGGAGAAGACGGTGATCATGTACGGCTCGCCGATGGCGGACGGCAACCTCCACAACCACCGTCGCTGCCCGCTCATCCTGCTCGGCCACGCCAATGGCAAGATCGAGGGTGGCACCCACGTGAAGGCCGCCGACGGCACGCCGATGGCCAACGCGCAGCTGGCGATGATGCACGCCATCGGCTTCGACGACATGAAGACCTTCGGCGACTCCACCGGCGTGATGTCCCTCAAGTCGGCGGACGCGTCGGTCGCCCCCGGCAACTCGTGAGGTTCCGCATGCACCGTGTCCTTCGCGTTGGGGCCGTGCTGGCCGCCACGGTGGCGGCGTTAGGCGCCACGGCCCCGGCCACCACCGCTGAAAGCCCGCTCGCCGATGCCGCCATGCGGCGCGACACCGCACGGGTGCGCGCGCTCCTCAAGCAGGGGGCGGACGTGAACGCCTCGCAGGGCGACGG
>JAEUJK010000804.1 GCA_016794735.1 Gemmatimonadota bacterium
GGTGGGTGACAGTGCGCGCACATCACCCGTGATGGCGGTGGGGTTGGCGCCATCGGCGTCGATCTGCCACACCCTACCCTGCGAGACGTACAGGATGCGCGTCGCCGAAATCCCGCGCACACCGGTCACGATCTGCTCGATATCGTCCGCGATGGTATGGACGGCGAGTCGCCAATCCGGCGTGCGCGACGGCGACGGCAGTGGGAAGGCGTTCGAGCGGGAGACGGCGCGTTCCGCCACGGTGTGCAACGTGACCTGCACCCCGAAGGACGTGGGCGCCACCTGCACGAGCACGTCAGCGCCGAGTTGCTGGTAGAGCGGGTAGTTGAGCGACCCGTTGGCGTTAGGCGGGGGCACGGCCTCGGCGGCGAGGTCCACCACCGCCATGCGGTCACCGTTGACGAAGTCGCGGCTCAGGATGCGGCGGATCGAGTCCCCGTCCACGCCGGCCACGGGCAGGACGATGACCCCCGGGCGGGTATTCCGCGCGCGCACATCCAGCCGGAGACGGACCCCTTCGCGCCACGTCGTATCCTGCGCCCCGGCGACGCGAACCGTCGCTGCCAGGGCGCCACAGAGCGTGAGGAGGGCCAGAGCGCCACGGCGCCAGAAGGTCATCAGCGGAACATCTGCGAGGTGAGCGTGAAAATAACCGGCAGGACGTCGTCGCCGAAGCCGTCGGGCAGCGGGCCAAACGCGCGTGAGCGACCCGCCGCCTCGACCGCGCCGCGCGCGGCGATGTCGAAGATCCGGTTGCCGGACGCCCGGCGGATCTCGATGTCCATCACGCTGCCATCGCGCCGGATCCGGAAGGCGATGTCCACCGACCAGGGTCGCGGGTCCGTCGTCTCGAAATTCGCGCCGATCTGGTTGACGATGTTCCGCAGGTACACGGGGAACGGAAAGGCCACCCCCGCGGTCTCCACGTTGGCCACGTCGGTCCCGGTCCCGCCCTTCGAACCGCCTCCCGCCGTGGGCACAGCCCCCTTCGGCTCGGCACGGGTGGCGTTAGGTACCTGCGTGGCTGCGGGCGGCGTGGGGCGCCGCGTGGGCGCCTCGGTCCGCACGGGGTTCTTGTCGATGGCCTCCACGCGGCTCGGAACGGGGGCCGGCGGCTCCGTCGTCGGCGCGGGGGTGGGTTGCACTTGTCCAATCGCCCGAGGCCCTGCCGGCGCGGCCACGAGGTTGATGCGGTAGACCGGCGGCAGGACCTCGGTTGACCCGCGGCTGATCCACAAGGCGAGCCCCAGCAATGCCGCATGCAGCCCGACCGCCAGGGCGGCGGAGGGCGCGATGGACGGCGCTGGGGGTCGGACAGCGGATCGGGACATTCAATTCGGCGGGTACGTACGCGATCAGCGGCGGACCGGATCGACCGCGATGCCGACTCCCTCGACACCGGCCTTCACCATCACGCCGAGCGCCCGCACCACGTCGCCATGGGGCACATCGGCTTCCGCTTGCAGGATAACCCCACGCTTGCCGCGGCGTTCCGCGAGGCTCGGAAACGAGGCCTCGAACTGGGCCCACGTCATCTCGACGCGATCCACGCCGAGTCGACCGCCGCGCCGGACCGTCACCACCATGTCCGCCTTCCCCTCCAGCGGCCGGGCCTCGCCCTTGGGCAACTTGATCTCGAGCCCGCCCTGGAGCATGGGCGCGGTGATCATGAAGATCACGAGCAGGAGCATCATCACGTCGATGAGGCTGACGACGTTGATCTCCGCGTTCAGTGGGTTTCGTTCCCGACGGACGCGTCGCATCATCGCGGCTAGACCCGCCCCTCACGAACCAGGAGCGCGATCAGCTCGGAGCCGAAGCCCTGGAGCTCGCCCTCGATCCGGTTGACGCGATTGGCGCACACGTTGTAGCCGAACACCGCGGGAATCGCGACGGCCAGCGCCATCGCGGTCGCGGTGAGTGCGGCTCCCACACCCGGGCCGACCGCCGCGAGGGTGCTCCCTCCGGCCCCGGACAGCCCGACGAAGGTCTGGACGATCCCGAGCACCGTGCCGAGCAGGCCGATGAGCGGCGATGCCGAGGCGATCATGGCGAGTGAGGGGATGTACCGACTCAGCGCATCACGTTCGCGATCGGTCTGGGCGTCGAGCACCAGGTGCAGTGCCTCGACCTGCGATGCGCTGAACTTGGCACTG
>JAEUJK010000805.1 GCA_016794735.1 Gemmatimonadota bacterium
CCGCCCCAAAAAGGCAACGGTTCGGTCCCCGATCGAGGGAACCGAACCGTTGTCGTTCTGTGTGCCAGGGTGCCTAGCGAATCACCGTCATCCGCCTGACGATTGGCCGACCATCGATTTCGAGTCGGTACAGGTAGATCCCTGACGCCGCCTGGCGCCCGGTCCCCTGATGCGTGCCATCCCACCATGCGGTGTATTGGCCGCATGTGAGCTGCACGTCCCGCACCTGCTCCCCACCGGCCCCTCCACTGCTCGATGATTGCAACGTCGGCACTGCGACGAGTTGCGCGAGCATGTTGTAGATCCGCAGCGTCACTCGATACCGCTTTCCCGCATCCTGACTGCAATCGGCCGACGCGCCTATCGAGAACGGAATCGTCGTCTCGCGCGTGACCGGATTCGGGAAGTTCTGCCCCAGGGTCGAACCTGAAGCTGCATCAACTGCACTGCGTTGAGTGGATTGGGCCCCCGTGATTCGGGGAACCAGCGTCAGGCAGGCAAGCACCAAGCATGGCATTGCCC
The DNA here is from genome assembly GCA_016794735.1 of Gemmatimonadota bacterium. Classification (GTDB taxonomy): domain Bacteria; phylum Gemmatimonadota; class Gemmatimonadetes; order Gemmatimonadales; family Gemmatimonadaceae; genus RBC101. The sequence goes on from JAEUJK010000805.1 coordinate 523, forward strand.
ACCGTCGGTTCATTTGTGTCTCCAGTCTGACAAAAGAGTTGGGTGCGTGTGGCTCCTGTTTACCGTGAAGGAGTGACCTGCTCAGCCAACCTAGGACTCGCGTCCGCGGGTTGTCAAGCAAGCCCTCCTCGGCTGATGAGTACCCTACCCTCACCCCGCCGTTCCGTGATGCGCTCCCGGTCACAGTACTCGAGAAATGGCATCAAGTACTTGCGTGAGACCCCGAGAATTCCCCTCAGGGTTGCCGGGTTTTCTGCCTGCCCGGCGCCCTGCATGTGTGCAACGAGGGCGGCGACCATATCGTTGACCGCTTCGCGTGCGTAGAACCGGTCTGGCTCCACCGCCACCACGGAACCACTGCGTTCGAGAAAGCGGAGCACAGGGACGAGTGGGGTGGGACCAACCGCATGTGCGGCCAGTTCCGGCACCGACGGCGGCTCACGTCCCGCCGCGCGCAGCTGCCCCAGGAGCCACACGGCCACGCGCTCCTGCTCGGCATCGAGCCGCGGCTCCCACCCTGCCGGTGCGAGCGCGGGTCCCCTGAAGACCATCCGGCCAGCGGAGACGAGCTGTTCCACCGCGAGCTCCACCAGGGCCTCGTTGGGCTTCACCTGACCCCACACCGCCGACGGGGCACCAGGCTCCGTGGTGTGTGAGCCAAGGAACGCAAGCACTTGGCTTTCAACAGCTTGCGAGTAGGCGTCGAGAAGGTCCCTCGGGTAGACTCGTTCACGGAAAGTGACCAGGTCCGCACAGAGCGCCGCGACTTCGTTCGGCCGGCACCCCACACGCACGGGGATCTCCCTCACGGCCAGCCCGACGTCCCCGGCGTCGAGAAGGAGGCGCTCGAGCCGCCCTGCGGGCTCCGCCTCCCATCCACCGGACGGACGCCGCCGGGCCCGACCCGGGGCCGGGTCCACGACGATGCCACCGCCGACCGTCGCCAGCGGCTGCGAGCGCCGGAGCACGAAGCGATCCCCGGCCCGCAGTACCACCGGCTCCTCGGTGACCACGCGCGCAGCGGTCCCGCCGCCCACGGTGACGACCCGCGCCGAGACCTCAGCCGTCCCCACGTGCAGGCGCAACCACTCCCGGGGGCGGTAGCCGGCGTCGGGATCCACCGCGGTCACTTCCGCGTGGAAGTGTGTGGTGGCCACCCACGGGGCCGGACTCGCGATGGTCATCCCGCGGTGCACGTCGGCCAGCTCGACCCCGGTAAGGGCGATGGCGAGCCGTGCGCCGGGGCCGGCCCGCTCCACCGCGGCACCATGGGCCTGGATGCCGCGAACCCGCACGACGGTGTCGCCGGGGAGCAGCCGCAACTCGGCCCCAACCTGCACCGCGCCCGACCAGGAGGTCCCCGTCACGACCGTGCCGGTGCCGCGCACCGTGAACACGCGATCGATCGGGAGTCGAAACAGGTCGGCCTCGTCCCGCCGGCGCCCGGCGGCCACCGCGGCACCTAACGCGGCCCGCAGCTCGTCGAGCCCCTCCGACGTGCGGGCAGAGACGGGGATGACCGGCGCGCTCGCGTACGGTGTCGCGGCGAGCAATCCGCGCACGTCCTCCCGGACGAGCTCCATCCAGTCCGCGTCGACGAGGTCACACTTGGTGAGCGCGACCACGAGTGCACGCACCTCGAGCAATCGGAGGATCGCGAGGTGCTCCCGTGTCTGCGGCATCACCCCTTCGTCCGCCGCAATCACCAACAGGCCGACGTCCACGCCCGTGGCACCGGCGACCATGGTCCGGACGAATCCCTCGTGGCCGGGGACGTCGACCACCCCCACGCGCCCCACCCCGGGGAGGTCGAGCGGTGCGAAACCCAGCTCGATCGTGATCCCGCGTCGCTGCTCCTCAGGCAGGCGGTCCGTGTCCACACCGGTCAGCGCGCGGACGAGGGTGGTCTTGCCGTGATCGAT
>JAEUJK010000817.1 GCA_016794735.1 Gemmatimonadota bacterium
GCCCATCCAGGCGGTGGCGAAGGGGACGAGGGAGAGCCAGAAGAGGAGGTGCTGGTTGGCCCACAACACGCGCCCGTTCACGTGTTGCACGGCATGCAGCATGTGGTGGTGGTTGTTCCAGTAGATGCCGATGTAGATGAAGGACAGGGCGTAACTCAGGAAGACGGGCCACAGGGCGCGCAGGGCCGCCCACGACGGGTCGTGCGGCACCTTGAGTTCCAGCACCATGATGGGGATGACGATGGCGAGGACGCCGTCGGAGAACGCTTCGAGCCGGTTGCGGGTCATGGGGTCGCGGGGATAGCGTGGCGCACGGGAATTACGTCGAGGAGAGCAGCATGGCCAGCAGTAGCGCGTCCACGGTGGTCGGGTACCTGCAGGAACTGCCGGCGGAACGCCGCGCGGTGGTGAGCGCGGTGCGACGGGTGATCCGGCAGCACATGCCCGCGGGCTACCGGGAGGGGATGAACTACGGGATGATCACCTGGTTCATCCCGTTGTCTGTTTTTCCCGACACGTACAACAAGCAGCCGCTGATGTATGTGGGGCTTGCGGCGCAGAAGAACAACTACGCGGTGTATCTGCAGGGCGTGTATGGCGACCCCGGTCTCGAGAAGTGGTGGACGGCGGCGTACAAGGCGACGGGGAAGAAGCTCGACATGGGGAAGTCGTGCGTGCGATTCAAGTCGCTGGAGCAATTGCCGTTGGAGGTGCTGGGGGAGTGCATCGCGAGGGTTCCGGTGGCGGCGTTCCTGGCGCGGTACGCTGAGGTGAAGGGGAGCGCACGGAAGGCCCGGCCCTCGACACAGGGGAGCGCACGGCCGCGGGGGCGTGCTGCCGGGTGAAAATGGCCCAAGTGTCGATGCCCCAATGAGATGCCTTGCTCGCCCGCACGGGTCGGGATCACCCTCGGGGCTCCCACTTGGGCGGGGGGGCGGGTTATGTTTGCTCTCCCTGAGGTTTGGGGCTGGCTAGGTAGCTCAGTTGGTAGAGCAGCGGACTGAAAATCCGCGTGTCGGCGGTTCGATTCCGTCCCTAGCCACTCGTAAAAGGCGGGCGTCCCGGATTGGGGCGCCCGCTTTGTCGTACCAGGTAGCGCCGGGTCGAGCCTGCCGGGAGCATGAGTACGCTACGACCCGGTGGTCTGATGGCGGCCCGGGTCCTGTGCCCCTTCCCGCCCCACTCAACCGCAGGACAGGGAATGACCACGAAGGAGATCGGAACGCAGCTGGTGGCGTTGTGCCGCGAGGGCCGGAACCTCGACGCGATCAACACCTTCTACGCCGACGACATTGTGAGCGTCGAGGCTGGTGGCCCGTCGGGCATGGATCGGACGACGCGCGGCAAGGCCGGCGTGATCGGCAAGAACCAGTGGTGGGTCGAGAATCACGACATGCACTCGGCCACCTGCGAGGGACCGTTTCCGCACGACGATCGCTTCGCCGTGCGCTTCACCTACGACGTGACGCACAAGCCGAACGGCCAGCGGTTCACGATGAACGAGGTCGCACTCCACACGGTGAAAGACGGCAAGATTGTGCGGGAAGAGTTCTTCTACACGATGTAGCCCAGTCGTTCGAAGGCGACAAAAGGGGGACGGCCTCGCGTGGCCGTCCCCCTTTACTGTTGTTGGTGCGTGGGCGGTTACTTGCGCTTTGCGGAGTACGGGAACTCGCCCATCCCTTCGGCGATGATCTTCCCTTCGAGGTTGTCCTTGTCCTTCAGGGCACCCACCCCGGTGAGGTTGATCATCTGACCACCGGCGTCGATCGCGAAGGCGAGGAAGAGTGAGTCGCCCTTGGCGAAGCCGGCCACCTTGGCGCTACCAACCTCGGACTCGAACGTGCCGCTGATGCTGTCCGACTTCTGTTCGAGGGTGAGGGTGGACGCCATGGCGCCCTGGGGGCCGTTGACCACCACATCCCAGGCACCGCTGAAGTTGGCGAGGGCGGTGGCGGCCATGGTGCTGGCGGCCACGGCCGCGGTGAGAACGATCGCAGAGAGTCGACGCATGGGAGTTGGTGCAGGAAAGGTGAGTTCGGTCAGGACCTGACCGGTTGAATAGTGGCAAATCCGGCCCCCGGACGGGAGTCGCCCGACGGCAGCCGGGCCCGGCAGCGCCACCTTGTAACCTCGGGACGGCCGGAAGTGCCGCTCCTGAAGGTACGGACC
>JAEUJK010000819.1 GCA_016794735.1 Gemmatimonadota bacterium
GCGTGACACCGGTGGGCAGGTTCCCCGAGGCCAGCGCCCACGCGGTCACGCTTCCCGGTGTGCCCCCGTTGGCTTGCAGCAGCGTGAAGTAGGCACGTCCCCATGTCGCGCTTGGAAGGGTGCCGGTCGCGAAGGTCACCGATGGATAGTCGACGCCCAGTTGCACCGCCCGCGTCGTACTCGAGGCTCCGCTGGTGGCCCGCACGCTGAACGCGCGCTGCTCGATGCTCGTCGGCGTCCCGGAGATCACCCCGGCCGGCGACAGGGTGAGGCCAGCGGGGAGTGCGCCGTCACTCAGGGTCCATGCGTACGTCCCGCTGCCACCACGCGCCGTGAAGGCGAAGGTGTACGGTTCGCCGATGATCGCCGGCGGAACCGCCGTCGTGTCGATGACCAGCGGCGCGAGCACGGGCCCCGGACCGTCCTCACTCGAGCAGGCAACACACAACACGAGTGCCGCCACGATCACTCCCGCGGCGCGCACCCGAGTCACGCGGCGCGCCCTCTCGCGCGCGACCACGTCGTTCATGTCGTTCGGCGCGGCGGCGGCATCATCGCCCCGCGCACACGTGCCACGGTCACCACATCGCGACGATGTAGTAGTACTGGCCTGCGACCCCGTTGATCAGGGTGATGCGCGGCGTCGTGGTCTGCGCGCCGGTTACCCCGCAGTAGGTATCGTCGGGTCCCAGCGGCACCTGTGACACCGAGATCCAGGTCTGCCGATCCACGCTCACGTAGCACGCGATGAATGGCAGCTTGTTGTTGGCCACGGCGCTCGCGGGAAGCGGCAGGTTGACGGTCCCCGTCGCGTCGAACGTTCCCGTGAGGTCGATGCGCGACACGGTACCCACGGGCCCCGGGATCCCCTGCGGACCTTGCGGACCGCTCGGCCCCTGCGGCCCCGTTGGCCCGGACGGGCCGGCAGGCCCCGCGGGACCAGTCGCCCCGGCAGGGCCGGTGGGACCCGCGGGCCCCATCGGTCCCTCGCAGGCGGTGACCATGCAGGTGACACCAAGCAGGAACAACCGCAGTGCAGGACCTTTCATTTGGTGATCCCTCGGATGACCGGGGTGTAGCCCGGGAGGATGTAGGAGAGGTTGGGGTTCCCCAGCCGTTGCGTGACGATCTCGGCCAGGATGTCGCGGTAGTCGATCGTCACCTTGAGGTCCTGCCCGTCCTCGAGCACGTCCTGGCTCAGGCCGGGCCACTGGGCCAGCACACGCCCACCGGCGATCGCCGTACCCAGGACAAACGCCACGCTGCCGCGCCCGTGGTCGGTGCCCTGCGACCCGTTCTCGCGCGCGTTGCGCCCAAACTCGGAAATGGCCACCAGGGTCACGCGGTAGTTCGTGGGCGCCTTGACGACGTCGGCCCAGAAGGCGCCGATCCCGTTGGCGAAGTCCGTCATCAGCTGGTGCATCTGCCCGCTGGTGGAGCCCTGGTTGGCGTGCGTGTCCCACCCGCCGATGTCGAGGTGCGCCGCCTCCACCCCCACGTCCGCCTTGATCAACGCGGCGAGCGAGCGCATGCCCTGGTTGAAGTCCGTGGTGGAGTAGGTCGCCCCGTTCGCCGGGCGATACCCCCGGAAGTCGATGGCCTTGAGCAGGTTCACCGTCGCGATGCCATCGCGGGCCGCGCTGCGCGCGGGGGCCCAGGCCCCGGCGAACATGCGGTCCAGCTGGGGCCCCACCGGGGTGACGAGGTTGTAGCTCCCCGGCACCGGGATCGGCAGCGTCCGCGGGGCGCCGGTGAGCGTGAGGCGCGTGCCACCCCAGCCTAACGCGAGCGCCCGCAACGGCGCATTGGCGCGCGAGGGGCTCGACGTCGCCAGGTGGCGGGCCAGCCACCCGGTCACGAGGCTGTAGTCGTTGGGCTTGCCCGCCTCCATATACCGCTCGGCCTCGAAGTGCGAGCGCGAGTTGGTGAAGCGCTGGCCGGTGGCGTGCACGATCGCGAGGTCCCCGGCCTGGTACGCCGGGTACATCCCGAGCATCGCCTGCGGGAACATGAAGAAGTTGTCGAGCGCCACACCTCGCACGGGCGACGACGAGTCGGGTCGCGGCACCGCGATGTTCGGGCGGCCTGTGTAGTACAGCGGGTCGGCGAACGGCGCGACGAGCGTCAGGCCATCCGCCCCGCCCCGCATGAAGATCGAGACGATCACGTCGCGCGACGTGTCCTCGCTCTCGCGATAGGCCACGTCGGGCATCCACGCTGGCAGCGACATCGCCGCGACCTGGGCCCCCGCCATCGACATGAAGCCGCGCCGCGACAGGGCGCGATACTCACCACACCCGCAGGTCTCATGGGAATCGGTCATGGCTCTCGGGGTCAGTAGTACTGCGCCTCGGGCGAACACGCGGCGAGGTGCACCGCCAGCGTCGCCTGGGTCGCGTTGGCCGTCGTGGACGATCCAAACAGGGACAGCAGCTCGCTCCGCAGCGGCAGCGACATCTCCCCGCCGAACATCCGGCGGTCGATCTCCGTCACCACCCCCAGCGGGGTGGGCGTCGTGAGGAACAACGCCGGGTTGAACCGCGGATAACGTCCCGGGGTGGTCCCCGACCAGTTGCCCAGCACGGACGAAACAGCGTTCCACCGGTTGACCATCAATCCCGCCCAGTAGTCGGCCTTGTCCGGGAACCCGTCGGGGGTCTGCCAGCTGAACGGTGCGTGCGCGTTGTCCCACAGGTGGCCGGTGACCCCATCCCACTGGGCCGGATCGGGCCACGCATCGACCACGGCGCCGGTGCCACGCACCACGGAGACGTAGTAGTGGAACGGTCGCTTCAGCTTGGCCGGCGCCGTGGCGATGTTGGCCGGCGTGAGGATCGCCCGCAGCACCGTCTTGATGTCGCCGTTGGAGGTCGTGAACGCGGTGGTGGCCGCGGTGACCTGGGCCGGCGTGGGATCGGGCCGGATGAACCACCGCAGGAGCTTCGTGGCCACGAACCGCGCCGTCGCCGGGTGATGAATCAGGAACTCGGCGAAGTTCATCGCCTCATCCATCCCCGCCGTGCCTGCCGCGGGCGGGCGGGCCGGGAAGACCTGCCCCATCACCACCTTGGCCGTGAAATCGTGATAGTCGGCGCGATACTGGAAGTTGCGGTTGCCGTCCATCGTCCAGCCGGTCAGCACGCGCGCGAGGGCGTTGACGTCGGCCTGGGTGTACCCGCCGTCCCACCCCACGGTGTGCAGCTCCATCAACTCGCGGGCGTAGTTCTCGTTGATGCCGTATTTCGTGTTCCACACCTGGTCCAGGTAGATCAGCATCGCCGGGCTGCGCATGCTCGCCCGCACCAGGTCCCCAAAGGTCGACAGCGCATAACGATGGATCACGTCGCGATAGTCCACCACGCGCGGCGTCGACAGCGGGATGTTGAAGTGATCGGCCCAGAACTCCACCATGCGCTGTTCGAGCTGGCGCCGCGACGTGATCGCCCGCTCGATGACCGTGCGCATGATCGGCCGCGAACACTCGTCCCAGAACACGCTGTCCCGCGCGAGCAACTGGGCCTGCGTGTAGTAGTACGCCGGGTAGCGCGCCTGCAGCACCGACTCACTCGCCGTGTCGTCGATCGACGTCGGGTTGAGCTGCTCTTCCAGGAAGTTCGTGAAGCCAAGCTGTCCGATCCGGGTCACCTCGAACGGCGTGAGTCCCATCGTGATGCGACGGAGCAGTCGCAGCTCGGTGGAGCGCCAATGCGCCTGCTGGCCAAGGCGGTCCGTGACGCTGCCGATGTCGGCGCGCCGACGCGGTGGCTGCTGGGCAGCGCCTTCGCGGCTGGTGACGGCGGTCGCGGCCAGGGCCGCAGCACCCATCCCCAGAAACACGCGACGCCCCTGGCTGACGTCGCGGTCTTCGGTCATTTCGCTCTCGTCGTCCGTCATGCGCTGCGCCTCCCGGCGTATTCGCTTGCCCTCCGGCCGCACCACCGACCCGCGGTCCTTCCCCCCGACACGGCGACCTCCCTGCCGCCCCTACCGCTGTCGATGTCGACTCCGTGTCGGGCCGTCAACGATGTAGCTTGTGACCCGACCCCGCGGTGGTGCAGCTCACCCCGTGTGTGGTGATCCCGCCGCGGCCTTCATAGGACTCCCAACCCCCTCATGCCGGAACGGAACCCCTCGCCGCTGGTCGAGTTGACTCGGGTCCGATTCCTCGAGTTCCTCCGCGAGCCCGAAGCGGTCTTCTGGTCGTTCCTCTTCCCCATCCTCCTCACGGCGGGACTGGGGATCGCCTTCCGGAGCCGACCGCCGGAGGTGACACAGGTGGCGGTGGTCGACGCGTCGCCGGCCGCCGCCGCCGTGCAGCGCGCGGTCTCCGCCGAGTCGCTCCTCTCCAGCACCCTCATGTCGAGTGAGGCGGCCGCGCGTGCGTTGCAGCTCGGGACGGTCGCCCTGGTGATCGTGCCCGCAGGACCCACGAGCGTGGAGTACCGCTTCGATCGTGCGCGCCCCGAATCGCGCCAGGCCCAGTTCCTCGCGGATCGGGCCATCCAGCGCGAGGGCGGCGCCTCACGGCCCGTGGCCACGCAGGAAACCAACGTCGCCGAACCGGGCTCACGATACGTGGACTTCGTCCTCCCCGGCCTCCTGGCCATGAACCTCATGGGGAGCGGGATCTGGGGGATCGGGTTCGCCATCGTCGACGCCCGGCGCAAGAAGTTGCTCAAGCGGTTCGTCGCGACCCCGATGCGTCGCACGCATTACCTCGCGTCGTTCCTGCTGATGCGGCTCGGCCTGATGGTGATCGAG
>JAEUJK010000835.1 GCA_016794735.1 Gemmatimonadota bacterium
TCGCCGCACGCCAGCACGACGTGCGCCGCGCGAATGTGGCGCTCGCTCACCTCGATCCCCAGTTGTTCGAGGCGGTCGCCCGTGTCGCGCAGCCCGGCCGTGTCCACGAGCCGCAGCGGCCACGGCGCGCGGTCGATCCGCGCCTCGACGGCATCGCGCGTCGTCCCGGGGATCTCCGTGACGATCGCACGTTCCTCGCCCAGGAGCGCGTTGAAGAGCGACGACTTGCCGGCGTTAGGTGCGCCGGCGATCACGACCAGGGCGCCGTCGCGGGCCACCTCCGCGAGGGGCGCGGTCGCGGCAAGCGCCTGCAGCCGCGCCACCAGGTCGCCCGCGGCGTCGCTCACTCGCGTCCGCGCGATCGGCCCGTCGTCCTCCTCCGGAAAGTCCACGTCGTAGGCCAGCAGCGCTTCCAGGTGCACCAGTGCGCGACGCAACTCGCCGAGGTGGCGGGACAGCCCACCGTGCACCTGGGCGATGGCCACCGCGCGATGGGACATGGTGCGTGCATCGACCAGCTCCTGCACCGCCTCTGCCTGCACGAGGTCCATCTTGCCGTTGATCACGGCGCGGCGCGTGAACTCGCCGGGCTCCGCCTCACGCGCGCCAGCGGCGATCAGCGCCTCGAGCACGGCGCGCGGCGAGACGTGGCCGCCATGGCAGGCGATCTCCACCATCGGCTCGCCCGTGTAGGAGCGCGGCGCGTCGAACCGCGTGAGCAGCGCGTCGTCGATCGTGTCGGGCGCTCCCGGTCGTGTGATGTGCACCAGGAGCGCCGTCCGCGGCGCATCAGGCCAGCGCGAGCAGCACCGGCGCACCAGCTCGTGGGCCATCGCGCCACTCACCCGCACGACCGCCACCGCCGCGCGACCCGGAGCCGTGCTGATGGCAGCAATCGTGTCGTCGCGGATTTGCAGCACCGAACTCTCCTGGCCCGCCTGCCCTTTCTCCTGCCCTGCCCTGCGCGCCGCCTATCCCTTCGCCTTCGAGGCCTTCCCTCGTTCGTTGGCAATCAGCCACTGCTGCGGGAGCGCGGCGATGTTCTGCACGGCGTAGTACAGGTTGAGCCCCGAGGCCCAGTTCGCAAAGAGCACGGTCATCATCACCGGCATCACGTAGGCCATCATCTTGGCCTGCGGGTTGGGCGGTGAGTTGCGCAGGCCGATCCACGACAGCACGAACATCGAGACGCCCATGAGCAGCGGCACGATGTAGTACGGATCCTTGAGCGAGATGTCCGCCAGCCAGAGGAACGGCACGCCGCGGAACTCGATCGTGTTCTGGAACACGAAGAAGAGCGCGAACAGGATCGGCATCGGGAGCAGGATCGGCAGGCACCCCGCAAACGCGCTGAAGGGGCTCATGTCGTGCTCCTTGTAGACGCGCATCATCTCGGTCTGGAGCTTCTGCGGGTCTCCCTTGTACTTCTGCTGGAGCGCGTTCAGCTCGGGCTGGATGCGCTGCATCTTGATCGTCGTGCGCATCGCCCCCTGGTTGAGGGGCCACATGAGCAGGCGCACCATCACGCCGAACAGCACGAGCAGGCCGCCGTAGCTCCAGCCCAGGGTCGCCTTCATCCACAGCAGCACGCGCATCACGATCGTCGCGAACGGCTGCACGACGCCCTGCATGAACCCGCCGTAGGGGTTGGAGTTCTCGAAGTCGCGCCCCAGGCTGCGCAGGCGCTGGTACTGCTGCGGCCCGGTGTAGAGGTCAAAGGCAAAGCGGCCGGTCGTGCCGAGCTGGGCGACCACGGTCCCGTGGGCCACGGTGGCCGTGCGCGCCGTGCGCGCCCCGCCGGTGATCTGCGCCTCGCCAAACTGCGTGTTGCCAGAATCCGGGAGCAGCCCGACCATGAAGTACTTGTTCTTGGCGACCGCCCAGGTGACCGGCCCCTGGATGATCTTCCGCTCGCCGGGATCCAGCGACCCGAACGGCACCCCCTCGGCGTTGCGCGTGCCGGACTTCACGGCATACGCGAGCGCGGTGTGGTCGCTGTTGGAGTCGGCCTCGAACGACTGGAAGGTCGACGGCAGGTCGATGAGCAGGAACCCGCCGGCGCCCGCGTTGCCGGCGCCGAGCACGGAACCCTCGACGCGCAGGCGCATGGAGTCACGCACCGCCGTGTAGCGGATCTCCACGGTGGGTCCGGTGGGACCGAGGGTACCGCGGAAGGTCGTGCCGTTCGCCGATTCCTCGGCCGCAAAGACGTGGTCCCCGAACCGCACCGTGTCGGTGCCGGAGAACCAGCGATACGACAGCAGCGGTGAGCTGCCGGTGCTGAGCGTCACCTTGCGACCCGACTTGTCGAGTGCTTCGTAGGTCGGGAGCGTGACCGTGCGCAGCGCGCCGCCGGCGGTGGTGAACACCGTGCTCGAGAGCGAATCCGCGAGGGTCACGTCGTGCGGTGGCTCGGCCTGCGCCGGCTGTGCGGTGGAGTCTTCCACCACGTTGGCGCGCGGTGCGACGGTTGCGGGCGCTTGCGCTGGCGTGACGGCCGCAGGAGCGCCGGCCGCGGGAGCCGCAGTGGCCGTGGTGTCCTGCGTCGCGGTCGGCGGTGCCACGCGCGGTTTGCCAGGGAACAGCACCGGCGTCGCGAAGATGACGCCGATGATGAGGACGATGGCGAGAACGGTACGTCTATCCATGCCTGCCACTAAGGGTCAAGGAACCGGATCGTATCCACCGGGCCGAAAGGGATGGCACCGGCCGATCCGTTTGAGGGCCAGCCACCCGCCACGCCACGCGCCGTGTCGTTCCAGCGCCTCGAGGGCGTAGTTCGAACACGTCGGGTAGTACCGACACGACGCCGGCAGGAGCGGTCCCAGGAACAACTGGTAGCCCCGTACCACGGCCGTGAACACGGTGCGCATTCAGGTTGTGGCTCCTCGCTCAGCCATACGCCCCGCCAGGCGGCGGAGTGTCGTGGTGAGGTCCTCCAGGGTCATGCGGTACGCGGGCGGGAGGGCCCAGATGACTACATCGCGATTGCCTTCTCCCGGCAGCCACTCGGTGCGAATGACCTCGCGCAACCTGCGCTTCAGTCGATTGCGACGCACCGCGGTCTGTCCGTACTTCGGCACCACGATCCCCACCCGCAGGAAAGCAAAAGGGGAAGAACTCACGCGAAGGACGAGGCTACTCGTCTTCAGAGTTCTTCCCTCTTTCCGGATCCGATCAATGTCCTGGCGGCGCGTGATCCGCGCCGCTCGCGGATACATCAAGGATCACGCCGCCGCGTACTTCGACGGCAACTTCACGGTGAGACTCTTGCGCCCCTTCTTGCGACGACGGCTCAAGACGGCTCGCCCCCAGCGGGTGGCCATACGGGCCCGAAAACCGTGGGTACGAATCCGGCGCTTGTTGCGCGGGCGGTAGGTTGGCTTACCCATTCAAAACTCTCCAGAACGATCGACCTGCGATCCGGCAAAAGAAGGCGAACAATAGGCCCTTACCTGTTGACTGTCAACCACTTAGCCCTTGCTCGCATTCGCGATAATTGACTTGTCAACAAGGCCGGTCTACGTTGCCTCCCCCCATTTTTCCACAGCAGCGGCATGCCCCTCACTCCTTCCGAAGCCTGGGATCGTCTCCTGCGCGTCGCGAAGGACAAGCTCACGGAACAGACGTTCCGCACATGGCTGGAACCCGCTGTACCAGAACGCTTTAGCGATGGGAAACTGGTCGTAAAGGTCGCCGACCAGTTCGCCGTCGACTGGAACGAAAAAAAGCACGCCGCGCTGCTTAACGGCTTCGCCGCCGTTGCCCTCGGCGAACCATGCCAGGTGGTCTTCCGAGCCGACGAAGAACGACAGGCCCGAACCGGCCAGATCGATCTCTTCTCGCAGCCCAAGGCCCCCTCCTCCATCCCGGCGCAACCGGTTCCACGCCCACTCCTCAGCTCACGCTACACCTTCGACCATTTCGTGGTCGGCAAGAGCAACGAGGTGGCCGCCGCCGCAGCGCTCGCCGTGGCCAATGCGCCCGGCCAGATGTTCAACCCGCTTTTCCTCTACGGCTCCACAGGTGTGGGGAAAACCCACCTCATGCAGGCGGTCGCGCAGGAGATCCTCTCGCGTAATCCGGACCTCCGCATCGTCTACCTGAGCGCCGAGCAGTTCACCAACGAGTACGTCCAGGCCCTGAGGTCCAATTCGATGCCGGAGTTCCGCCGGCGCTTTCGCGAAACGGACCTCCTCCTCGTCGACGATGTGCATAGCCTCAAGGGCAAGGAGGCTACACAGGAGGAGTTTTTCCACACCTTCAACGCGATCTACGAGGCAGGACGCCAGATCATCCTCACCTCCGATCGCTCGCCAGACGACCTGGGCAACGTCGAGGCGCGCCTCGTCTCACGCTTTCAGTGGGGCATGGTCGCCGACATCGAGTTCCCCGACCTCGAGCTCCGCATCGCCATCCTGCGGAAGAAGGCCGAACTCGACCAGCTCCAGCGGCAGATCTCGGATGACGTGATCCGCTTTCTCGCCGAGCATATCCGGTCGAGCGTCCGCGAACTGGAAAGTGCGGTCATCCGTTTGCTCGCGTATGCGTCGCTCAAGCGCCGGGACATTACCCTGGCCCTGGCCCAGGAAGCCCTGCGCGACAAGCTGCGTCGCTCCATCGAAGGTGGGCTCGAGGAAGTCCCGGCCATCACGGCGGAACGGATCCAGGCCGCCGTCGCGCGGGAGTGGGGGGTCACGGCCGAAGCCCTCCGGTCCAAGTCACGCACCAAGAACCTCACCATTCCTCGACAAGCGGCCATGCATCTCTGTCGAGAACTCCTGGCCATGCACCTGGTGGACATCGGGGTGGTGTTTGGAAACCGCGATCATTCCACAGTGATCCACAGTCTCGAACGCGCTGCTGACCAGATTGCGACCGATGCTATCTTCTTGCAGCGCTTGGAGGCTGCGAAGCGTGCCCTCACGTCTTAGGTGAGGTCACTTCCACATTTCCACAGCCCCTATCACTAATACCCTGTTTCTTATCTCTTCTAAGAACAGAGTAGAGCAGGACTCCAGGGGGATCACCGGCAGGATCGTTCTCTCACCACCCTTTCAGACATGCGCCTCACCATCAGCCGGGAGAAGCTCCAGGAAGCCCTGGTCGCCGTATCGGCCGCCGTTCCGGCCAAGACCACGCTTCCGGTCCTCGGCAACCTCCTGCTCGAGACCACGGATCGTGGCCTGCGGATCTCCGGGACGGACCTCGACATCAGCGTCTCGATGGAGGTCGCGGCCGACGTGGAGGTCGCCGGTGGCATCACGGTGCCCGCTCGCAAGCTGAGTGAGATCGTCCGTGAGCTTCCGCCAAGTCCGGTGAAGCTGGCAGCCATGGGCGAGCAGCGCATCGTCGTCGAATGCGGCAAGTCCAAGTTCAAGCTCCTGGGATTGCCCAAGGACGACTTCCCCGCGTTCCCGAGTGTGGACTTCAAGTCGGCGTGGCGGCTGCGCTCCGGTGAACTGCAGCAGCTGATTTCCCACACGTCCTTCGCGGTTTCCACGGAAGAGAGCCGCCCGATCCTGAATGGTGTGTTGTGGGAGGTGCGCGAGGACGCCCTGCGCATGGTGGCGACCAATGGCCATCGCCTGGCCAAGATGGAGCTGCCATTCGAGGGTGGGAGCAAGGCGGAGTTCATCATCCCGCCAAAGGCGCTCGACCAGGTGCGCAAGCTTTTTCCCACCGACGAGGAAGTGGAAGTTGGTCGTGGGGAAAACCACATCGCCTTCCGCTCGCCGTTCGTCTCGGTCTACACGCGCCTCATCGAGGGACCGTACCCGCCGTACGAGTCCGTCATCCCGCGCGACAACGATCGCGTCGCGATCATCGAGAAGGCCGAGCTCATCTCGGCGCTCAAGCGCATGGCCGTCGTTGCCTCGGACCAGACGCACCGCGTGAAGCTCTCGTTCAACACGGCGTTGTTGAAGTTCTCGGTGCAGACGCCCGACCTGGGGGAGGGGCAGGACGAGATTCCCGTGAAGTACACCGGTGACCCCATGGACATCGGCTTCAACGGGCTCTACCTGCTCGAGGTGCTGCGCTACATGCCGACCGAGGAGATCCGGTTGACCTTCAAGCACCCGGAGCGCGCGACGACGATGGAGCCGGAAGCCTGGAAGGAGTCGGCGAAGTACCTCTGCCTCGTGATGCCGCTGCGGCTGGTCGACTAGGGCAGGGGCGTCGCGACAAACGAGACCACCTGCGACGCGCGCTGTCGCAGGGCGTTGGCGGTGGCGGTGAGCTCGACGGTGAGCGATCCCTGCGATCCCAGGAGCCGACCGTCGCCGCCAGTCACCCGCAGGCGCGCTTCGCCGCGCATGGTGCCCGTGGTGCGCATCGGAAAGGCGCGGGTCGAATCGCCCACGATGCGCGCCGCCACCTGCACCATCTGCTCGTACGACGCGCGATCGGCTGTTGGCACCGGTGCCTGCCACGACACGACGGCGGTCACGGTGCGCGGTGAGCCACGGCTGCACATCGTGTAGCTCAACGAGTCCTGCACCGGCCAGTCGCGCGATGCGCGCGGCTGCACGAGCCGCACGACCAACGGGGACGGCAACAGTCCGAGGTCACGACAGGGCAGGGTGATGCGCGCGGCGTTCCATCGCCCCGAACGATCGACCATGATCGGCGGCAGGGAGTCGAGCCGACCCGCCGAGTCGTTGCGCACGACCCGCACGTTGAGGCCGCGCGCGTCGTACGCGAGGGCCGTGATCGCCGACAGGTTGGTGCTGTCGCGGCGCGCACTGTCCGCCGACACCACCAAGGTGCGCACGTCGAGCTGCAGGGCGGCCACCGACGGCGCAGGCACCACGAAGGGTGCAGGTGTCGCCGGCGTCTCGACCGGTGGTGGTGGCGCCGGCGCGGGGACGACCGGTGCAGGCACGGGCGCCGGTTGGCAGGCCAGCGCGCCAAGCACCAGGAAGGACAATCGCGCGCGTCGAGCGTGGGGCAGGGTTGTCAGGACGGACACTGGCCTGTAAGCCGGGTTCTGTCGGGATCCCTCGCGGGACCTCGTAACGGTCATTTCTCTTGGAGCGTGATCGCTCACGCCCTCCAGCAGCCTACCCGCGGCGTCTTTGTCGAGTTGGGCGCTCTCGCCGCCTACTTGGCCTTGCTCCGGCCGGGGTTTGCCGTGCCAACCCTGTTGCCAGGA
>JAEUJK010000854.1 GCA_016794735.1 Gemmatimonadota bacterium
CGCGGCGGCTTCATCGGGCAGATGCTGGGGATGCACGGCAAGTTCGTGCCGCCACCGGCCGGCGTGCCGAGCCCCATCCTGTGGGGCGACGCCGACGTCCTCAGCGAGCGCTTCCCTGCGGACGCCTGGGCGGTGACCACCGCGCCGCGCATCCTCACCTTCCGGTTCCCGCACACGGCAGCCGGGGTCGCCGAGCTGTTCCGCGGCTCCTACGGCCCGACGGTGCGCACCTTCGCCGCGTTAGGCGAGGACCAGCGGGCGGAGTTTGCCGCGGCGCTCCGGGCGCACTGGGAGGGCCACGCGCGCGTGACCCCCAATGGCGTCGAGGTGGATTCGGAGTACGTCGAGGTCATCGCCACACGCCTGGCGTGACCCCGTGACGCGAGGGGCCGGGCATCACCCGTGCCCCTCGCTCACGACCCGCCAGCGTTACATCGCCACGGCGGGCTTGGCCGGCTTGATCTCCTCGAAGCTCTTCTTGAGCTCGGGCAACCCGGCAGCGCGCAGGATGGCGTTGAGCTTCGGCAGGTTGTCGTCCATTGCCTTGTTCATCGCCTTCACCTGCGCATCGAGCTTCGTGCTGAGTTCGCCGAACACCTCGCGGCTCTGCCGCGTGGGACGGTACTCGCCGCTGCTCACGGTTCCCGCCAGCGCCGCGATCTTGTTGTTGAGCTTGATCGGGTAGTTGAGCGGGTCCTGTGACGACTGGTTCTTCGTCTGGTACACCTCGTTCTCGTTCCCCGTCACCGCCGTCATCATCTGGTCGGCAATGGCCTTGAACTCGGCCTGCTGCGCCGCCGAGAGCTTGCCGGTGCGGTCCGTGACGTTGTAGCGCATGGTGCGCGCGAGGCGCACGGCGTTGTTCGCAGCCGTGGTCTTGTCGCGGATGGCGATCAGCAGGCGGAACTGCTCCTGCAGGTCCGCGTCGGTCGCCTCGGAGCGCGGGTCGCGACGCAGCCGGAAGGTCTGCGTTTCGTTCACGCCACCGGCCGTGAGTCGCACCGAGTAGGTGCCCGGCGGTGCGATGGGCCCCGTGGTCCCCGCCGCCCACATGATCAGCCCCTCGAAGCGTTCGGCGTCGGGATAACGCATGTCCCACGCGAACGTGTTGAGGCCCGCACGATTGGGCACCCGTGGCGGGCGCGGCGGACGCGAGAAGAACTCCTCGATATCGACCTGCTGCATGAGGAAGGCCGGGTTGCTCACCTGGGCCGTCGCGACCTTGGTGGCCGAGTCGCGCGCCAGCCCGGTCTTCACCAGCGAATCGATCATCGTCGCCTTCATCCCCTCGAGGCGCAGCGAGTCTGCCGCGGTCTCCGGATCCTGGTCACTCGTGAAGCTCTTGATCGGCTTGCCCGCCGCATCGAGGAACTCGAGGGTCACGCGTTGGTTCGGGTCCTTGAGGTAGTACTGGATCAGCGCGCCGCCGGGCGGGTTGGCGCCGAGCGCCGAGCCACCACCGCCGAACATGGCCATGAGCTGCGCGAAGAAGCCCCCGCTGAAGTCGGTCCGGAATCCGTCCGCCGGCTTGAAGAGGTGCACCGGCTTCGCCGCCACCTGCGTGTTGAGCTGGCGCAGGGAGGAGATGTTGTCCATCACCCAGAAGCCGCGCCCGTGCGTCGCCGCGACGATGTCCTCGTCCTTGAAGCGCAGGTCGTGCACCGGCACGAGCGGCAGGTTGCGACGCAGCGACTGCCAGTTCTGGCCGTCGTCAAAGGAGATGTAGGCTCCACGCTCCGTCCCGGCGACGAGCATCCCGCGACGCTTGGGGTCTTCGCGCACCACGCGGAGGAAGTGATCGGGCGCGATCCCGTTCACGATCTTCGTCCACGTGCGGCCGTAGTCGGTGGTCTTGAAGAGGAGCGGCTGCTTGTCACCCTGCTGGTAGCGATTGGCGGCGACATACGCCGTCCCGGCATCGAAGTTCGACGGCTCGATGATCGACACACGCGTGAACTCGCCGAGGTCGCGCGGCGTCACGTTCTTCCACGACACGCCGTTGTCCTGAGAGACCCAGACGTAGCCGTCGTCGGATCCCACCCACAACACGCCAGGCCGGACGGGCGACTCGTCGAACGCAAAGATGAGCGCGTAGGTCTCCACCCCCGTCTGGTCCTTGGTGATCGGCCCACCGCTCGCGCCCATCGTGCGCTTGTCGGCGCGCGAGAACTCCGGCCCCACCATCGTCCAGCTCTCGCCTTCGTTCGTCGAGCGGAAGAGGCGCGACCCACCGGCATACAGCACGTTGGGGTTGTGGCGCGAGAACACGATCGGGAAGGTCCACTGGAAGCGGATGCGGATGTCTTCCGACGACTC
>JAEUJK010000856.1 GCA_016794735.1 Gemmatimonadota bacterium
GGGCCGGCGTGCGGCCCGGGGGGTCACAACGGGGCGGGCAAGGTCACTCGCGTACGCCGGACGTGTCAAGTCATCGGCGCACGCGACCCTTGGCGTATGACCCGCCAGTCCCTCGCGTCCCTACACGCTGTAGTTCGGTGCCTCGCGTGTAATCGTGACGTCATGGGGGTGCGACTCACGCAGCCCTGCGCTGGTGATGCGCACGAACTCGGCCTCGGTGCGCAGGGCGGTGATCGATCCACACCCCACGTACCCCATTCCGCTCCGCAGGCCACCCACCATCTGGAAGAGCACGTCACCCACCGGTCCCTTGTATGGCACGCGGCCCTCGATGCCCTCGGGCACCAGCTTCCGTGGGGACATCTCGCCTTCCTGGAAGTAGCGATCGGCCGAACCGTCCTGCATCGCGGAGAGCGAACCCATCCCGCGGATCATCTTGAAGCGGCGCCCCTCGAGCAGGAACGACTCGCCCGGGGATTCCTCGGTACCGGCAAGCATCGAGCCCATCATAACGCTCGAGGCACCAGCGGCGAGCGCCTTCACGATGTCACCCGAGTACTTGATCCCGCCGTCGGCGATGATCGGGATCCCCTCGGCCCCTTCCACCGCGTCCATGATGGCGGTGAGCTGGGGGACGCCAACGCCGGTGACCACACGCGTGGTGCAGATCGAGCCCGGTCCCACGCCCACCTTCACGGCGTCGACCCCGCGGGCCACGAGGGCCGCGGCACCCGCGCGCGTGGCGACGTTGCCGGCGACGAGCTGCACATCGGGCAGCGCCTCGCGCACGCGGGACGTGGCCTGGAGCGCGCCGTCGGAATGCCCGTGCGCCGTGTCGATGATGAGGACGTCGACGCCCGCATCGACGAGGGCGCGGGCACGGTCGAGCACGTCCCCGCCGGCGCCTAACGCGGCGGCACACCGCAGGCGCCCGTGTTCATCCTTGTTGGCGCCGGGATACTGCTTGCGCTTGTGGATGTCCTTCACCGTGATGAGGCCACGCAGCCGGTACTGCTCGTCCACCACCGGCAACTTCTCGATGCGATGGTCGGCGAGGATCCGTTCCGCGTCGTCGAGCGTGGTGCCCTCGGGAGCGGTGACGAGGTCCTTCGACGTCATCACCTCGCGAATCGGCTGCTGCAGGTTGCGTTCGAACTGCAGGTCACGGTTGGTGATGATCCCCACGAGGCGGCCCGACGCGTCGACGATCGGGACCCCCGAGATGCGAAAGCGCTCCATGAGCGAGACGGCCTCTCGCAGGAGCGCATCAGGGGACAGGGTGATCGGGTTGAGGATCATCCCGCTTTCGGATCGCTTCACGCGATCGACTTCGGCGGCCTGCCGGTCGATCGACATGTTCTTGTGGATCACGCCGATGCCACCAGCGCGCGCCATCGCGATCGCCATCTCGGACTCCGTGACGGTGTCCATCGCGGCCGAGACGAGGGGAACGTTGAGACGGATCCCGCGGGTGAACCACGTGGAGGTGTCGACCTCCTTGGGGTGCGTCAGCGAGTGGCGTGGGGTGAGGAGGACGTCGTCGAAGGTCAACGCGGCGTCCTCGCGAATGCGCGCGGACGGTGCGGGGGACGCGCCATTGGTCCCCAAACGCGAAGGCCCGCGTTCCACCTGGGGTGGGGTCGCGGGCCGGTCGGAAGAACGAGATGAGGTTGCCATAGCGAAAGCTAGGCTGGTCGTGACCTCATCTCAAGCGGGCGTGCCGCTGTTGGGCGTGGCCTCGGGCGGCGGAGGCGGCGGCGTCTCTCCCCCCTCGGCGGTGGCGGGCTTGGTGGCGCTGGACGCGGCACTCACGATATCGCTGGCGACCGACTTGCCCGCCGCGGCCACCCCGTTGAGCACCCCGACCGCCTTGTTCAGGAGCCCCATCGTCTCGGAGATCGCCGTCGCCGAGACCTTCCCCGCGCGCAGCGTGTCCTCGACCCCCTCGGTGAACCGCGTGAAGAGCGACCCGACGGAGGTCTCCTTGGGCGCGTATCGCGACGTGACAAACTCGACGTAGTCGAGCACCTGGTACGCCTTCTCATCGGTCAGCGTGTCCAGCTGACGCATGAGGCGGTCACGAAGGTGTGGGGAGAGGGGCATGGCGGTCCGTGGTGGTCAGGTGTCGGAAGCTACTGCCCTCACCTACGGCATGCCGGGGCCGGGGGTTCCGGCGCGAACGATCACCCGCGCCAGCGCACCCGCGTGCCGCGCACGTCGATGTGCGCGTAGGGCGAACCACCACTGTACTGGCCCAGGCCACCACGCAGCTCGGGGTGCGCGCGCTCGACGGCGTCGACGGCGCGGGCAATGAGCGAGACGTCGACCCAGGTAATGCGGCCGTCACGATTGGCATCCACGGCGATGTCGGCGGCATCGCCGTACTGGTGGCGGCTGTCGCTGGCGGCGCGCGGCACGCGCTGGTTGTGCAACGGCGTGCGGAAACCCGAGTGCAGGTCCACCGCGACGCGCGAGGCATCGGTGCTGCCACCAAAGCGCGCGATCTCCTCGAAGACCAGCTCCAGCTTGTCGAGCAGGCGCGGATCGAGCGCGACATACCGCGGCCAACTGGTCTGGTTGTCGTGCGTGAGGAAATCACCGAGGGCGAAGTGTTCACTCACCGGCAGGTCGGACTCGTGCTCACGCACTTCCAGCAGCCCGTCCGGGAGCCCTTCCCCGCCACGGCGTTCGCCGCGAAAGAAACCGATGCGGTAGCCATTGATCGACGCCCCGCGCTTCTCGGCGAGTGGCTTCATCACCCCGATCGTAACGCTGTCCACCACCTGCCGTTCGCCATCGCGTCCCACCGCCAGGCGGTAGAAGCCGGGTCGCGACGGTGCGCGCAACAACCCCGAAAGCGGCCGCGGAACTTCCACGCTCGCCATCGAGCCCACGGGGACCCACTCGTACTGCAGGCCCTGGGGGGCCGCGCTGAACTCCAGCGGCACCTCGACGTCGAGACCGGGGAGCGTGGTGATCATGCGGACCGCGCGACTCCGGCCGGTGGCACTCCATGCCGCGCGGACCGCAGGCAGTGGCTTGACCGTGGTGCGACGGGAGGGCCCGAGGGCCGCGTCAGCGCGCGAGAGGACGGTGACCGACGCGATGGCCAGGGCGCCGAAGAAGAGCGCCGGGCCCAGTCGCGAACGTTCCCGCGTCATCCGCTGAAGCCCCAGCGGACCGACGCGCCGCGCGCATCCACGTGCACGAAGCCTCCGTGCCGGGACGTGGGACGATAGAGGCCCAGACCGCCGGAGAGCTCCGGATGCTGGCGCTCCACGCGCTCGACGCTCTCGATGAGGATGCGAATGTCGCGGCTGTCGCTGCGGCCATCCCCGTTGAGGTCGTCCGGGCGGCCGTCATCGTTGGCGTCGATGTAGACGTCGGCGGCGTCGCCGTACTGGTGACGGCTGTCCTTCGCGCGCCCGCCGGTACCGACGCCACGCGCGTTGTACTGCGGCGTCCGGAATCCCGACAGGACCTTCATGCGCCCGGCGCTGTAGCCCCGGTCGTTCAGGTCCGCGATGACCAGCTCGAGCTTGTCCAGCAGCGGCTCCCGCACCACGAGGTACTTCGGCCAGACGTTGCTCTGGTCGTGCGTCAGGAAATCGCGCAGGCGGAAATGTTCGGAGAGGTGCGTGTCCTGGTTTTCCGGCGTCACCTCGATGAAGCCGTCGGGGAGATCCGGATTCCCGCGCGACTCCCGCGGCCAGTTCCCCACCAGGTATTTCCCGACCCGGCCGCGATTCTTCGCGCCGAAGGGAAGCAGGTTGATGAAGCTGAGCGGTCCCCCGGCGATGTCCGCCTGGTAGATGCCGTGGCGACCGATGGCGCTATCGCCGAACAGCTCCTGGAGGATGCGAATGGGGCCGCCGCGACGGCCGCCCACCTGGCGAGCCATCAGCTTGCCGGAGCGCCCACGCAGCGAGTCTGGCGTGGAGACCGTCGAACCGGTGGTCACCTGCGCGCCAGCGCCCACGCCCGAGAGGAGCGCGAAAGCCAAGGCAACAGCAAGACGACGACGGTTCATCCCGTGAAAATGGCCGCGGGCAAGCGGTGGCGCCGTGATCGGGGATACCGATCTGCAGCGAGGAAGGACATGGGACGACGCGTCGGGTGAGAGACGCGTCACGGCTCGTGCGCGGTGGGAAAACGCCGGGCGCGACGCCGGGGGGAGAAAGGTACCCGAGGAGGACTCCTTCGCCACCCCGGAGCACTGCGACACCACGGCTTTCCGGAGGTTCCCGACCAGCCGGGGTGGCCCCGGTTACATTCCCGTCCCTCCCTTCCCTCACCTTTCGACATGTCGAGTTCACCGCGACCCGTGGTGCTGGTGGTCGTTGATGGCTTTGGTCACCGGGCGGCCGATGAGGCCAATGCCGTGGCCCTGGCGCGGATGCCCGTCTGGAAGGGGTTGTGGGCGCGCTCGCCCCGCACCCTGCTGGAGGCCTCCGGG
>JAEUJK010000410.1 GCA_016794735.1 Gemmatimonadota bacterium
CGGCCCAGCTCGTAGCCCTGCTCCACGATCCAGCGCAGCGTGCCATCGCGCCGGGGGTCCCGCGCGGCCAGGTAGCCGCCTAACGCGGCGCACGCCGAGCCCGTGGCCGGATCCTCCATCACCCCCACCCCGGGGCCGAACATCCGGGCGCGCACGTCGTGCCCGGCCTCCTCCGCTTCCATGGCGAACACCATCACCATGTGGTTGGGCAGGTGCGCGAGGTTCCGTTCCCACAGGTCCAGCCGGAACTTGACGCGGCTCACCGCCGCCCGGTCGCGCAGCGGGATGAACGTGAACGGGAGCCCGCACGACACCGCCTGCGGGTGGAACACGCCCTCCCGCAGGTCGTCGACCTCCAGGGAGAGCAGCGGCGCGAGTTCTTCCCGCGAGGCGACGGGCGGGAACACCTCGGGAAGCTTCGCCACCGAGAGCTGGCAGAAGGTGGGCGCCCCGTTGACGGCGCGGATCGCCACCGGCACCGGACCCACCCCCTCCTCGAAGACGATGCGCGTCTCGTCGCCGGTGAGGGGGATCTCTCCGATCGCCGCGAGGACAAACGCGGTCCCGACCGTGGGGTGGCCCGCGAACGGCATCTCCTCGCCCGGCGTGAAGATGCGCACGCGCCGCGTGTGCGCCCGGTTGTTCGGCGGCAACACGAAGGTCGACTCCGCGTAGTTGAACTCGCGGGTGATCGCCTGCATTTGCTCGGTGGTCAGCCCGCGCGCGTCGGGGATCACCGCGAGCTGGTTGCCACCGAACGTCCGGGCGGTGAAGACGTCGGCGGTGAGATAGCGGTACTGGGGCATGGGATTCCGGCTAACGGTCAAGAACGAGGGCGCAGCACGCACGTCACGAGACAAGAGAAGCACGAGGGTGACGACCCCCGTGCTTCCCGCACTGCCCGTGCTGCTCGTGCGTCACGCGCTTCGGTTTACTCCGCTCCCATGAATGGGTAGCGGTAGTCCACGGGCGGCACAAACGTCTCCTTGATCGTGCGCGGCGAGAGCCAGCGCAGCAGGTTGAGACGCGAGCCCGCCTTGTCGTTCGTGCCCGACGCGCGGGCGCCACCAAACGGCTGCTGGCCCACGACGGCGCCGGTTGGCTTGTCGTTGATGTAGAAGTTGCCCGCCGCGTTGCGCAGCCCGACGAGGGCCTCGCGAACTCCCTGCCGCTCGTTGGAGAAGACCGCCCCGGTGAGGGCGTACGGCGAGGTCGCGTCCACCACCTTCAACGTCTGGTGCCACTTGGCGTCGTCGTAGACGTGCACGGTCACCACGGGGCCAAAGATCTCCTCGCACATCAGGCGGTACGCCGGGTCCGCAGTCTCCACCAGCGTGGGCTCGATGAAGTAGCCCTTCTCCCCACGCGCATTGCCGCCGGCGAGCACAGTGGCGTTCTTGCGCGCATCGGCGAGGTACTCGGAGATCTTGTCGAACGCCTTCTTGTCGATCACGGCGCTCATGAAGTTGCGGAAGTCCCGCACGTCACCCTGCTTGATGTCGCCGATCATGCCGACGGTCGCGTCGCGCACCGTGTTCCAGATGGAGCGCGGGACATACGCGCGACTCGCGGCCGAGCACTTCTGCCCCTGGTACTCGTAACCGCCACGCGCGATCGCCACGGCCACGGCCATCGGGTCGGCCGAGGGATGCGCGAGGATGAAGTCCTTGCCGCCGGTCTCGCCGACAATGCGCGGGTATCCGCGGTAGCTGGCCATGTTCGCCCCGATCGTCTTCCACATCGAGTTGAACACACCGGTGCTGCCGGTGAAGTGCACCCCGGCGAGGTCGCGATGCGTCAGCACGTAGTCGCTGATCATCACGGCGTCCCCAGGCACGAAGTTGATCACGCCCGGCGGGAGGCCCGCCTCCTCGAGGATCTTCATGATGTAGTAGCCGGCGAGCACCGCGGTGCCGGCGGGCTTCCAGACGATCCCGCATCCCATCATCGCAGGCGACCCGGCGAGGTTGCCGCCGATGGCCGTGAAGTTGAACGGCGAGATCGCGTAGACGAATCCCTCGAGCCCGCGGTAGTCCAGCATGTTCCACACGCCCGGGCCGGAGATCGGCTGGTCTTCGTAGATCTGCTGGGCGTACCCGGCGTTGAAGCGCCAGAAGTCGATGAGTTCGCACGCCGAGTCGATCTCTGCCTGGAACACCGTCTTCGACTGGCCGAGCATCGTGGCCGCGTTCAGCGTGTCACGGTGTTTGGTGGCCAGGAGTTCGGCGGCCTTCAGGAAGACGGCAATCCGGTCTTCCCACGCCCACTGCGACCACTCCTTCTGGGCGGCCACCGCGGTGTCGACCGCGAGGCGCACCTGGTCCGGCGTCGCCATGTGGTAGTCGGCGAGGACATGCCCATGGTCGTGCGGCATCACCGCCGTCCCGCGCTGGGTCCCCTTGAACTCCTTTCCCCCAATGATCACCGGGATCTCGATCCGCTCCTTGGCCATGCTGTCGAGCCGCGCCTTGAGGGACGCACGCTCGGGCGAACCGGGCGCATAGGACCGGATGGGCTCATTGACCGGCGCCGGGACGCGACGGACGCCATTGAAGCCGGAGGCACCCGGGCGGGGCGATGGGGTATCGGAGGGGTTGGAGCTGCTCATGAACCGGTCAGGGCGTGGGGGGGAAATCACTGACGGAATGGCGCGGCCGGCGCACCGTTCCGAGACTCCACGAAAATAGCCCCCCGTTCCCCTGACGGGGAACGGTTCGTCCCCCCGGGGGGCGTAGGTATTTCGGGGTGACGCGTGTCAGGTATGTTGAAGCGGCTTACAGAATTCTCAGGCACCACCAAACGTTCGAGGATCAAGATGCGACTGACTGGTCAGGTGGGGAGATTGGCGCTTGCGGGAGTGCTGATCGGCTGTGGCGGCGGAGGAGATGCACCACCGGCCCCGCCCAAGGTGGCCACGGTCACGGTGACCTCGACGGCGACGCAGGTGGAAGTCGGCGCGACGATCCAGCTCCTTGCGGCCGCAAAGGACTCCAAGGGCGGCGCGATGAACGCGTCGTTCACCTGGTCCTCCTCGGCGTCGACCGTGGCCTCGGTCGACGGCACGGGTGTCGTGACCGGCGTGGCCGCCGGGAGCGCGAGCATCACCGCCACGGCGGACGGGGTCTCGGGCAGCGCGAGCATCACGGTGATTCCAGTGCCGGTCGCTGCCGTCCTCATCGCGCAACGCACCCCTGCGGTGCGACAGGGCGAGACCGTTCAGCTGAGCGCCGTCGCCCAGGACGCGATTGCCCGCCCGCTGGCGGGACGCGTCATCACCTGGTCGAGCGCCAATCCGTCGATCGCCACGGTGACCAACGCCGGCGTGGTGACGGGAGTCTCGTCGGGGAGTGCGTTCATCCGCGCGACCTCCGAAGGGAAGAGTGACTCGGTCTCGCTGCGCGTGAAGAGCCTCAATGCGCCGACGATCGCGACCACGACGCCGGCGCAATGGGCGCCGGGGACCACGGCGACGATCACGGGGACGAACTACTCCGCCGTGCCGTCGGAGAACGAAGTCGTCATCAATGGCGTCTCGATTCCCGTGACGTCGAGCACGACCACCGCGGTCACCTTCACGGTGCCGGCGGCGACCGCCCTCCCGTGCAGCCCGACGGGACCCGTGCCGGTGGGTGTGGTGGTGAACGGCGACACGGCGCTCAGCACCGCGAACCTGCGCGTCGCGACGCAGCGGACCCTCGCGGTGGGGCAGCACCTGCTGTTGACGTCGAGTGCGGACGTGATGTGCAACGAGTTTGCGGCGACGGGCGGGAAGTACCTGGTCACGGCGTTCAACGCGTCCACGTCGTCGGCGTCCCGCGTCAACTTCCAGCTGTTGGGCGCGTCGACGAGTGGAGCGTCGCTCGAGGCGGCGACGGCCGCGGTCTCGGCGCGGGCGCAGCCGGGCCCCACGCGCGCCGCGCTGCAGACGCTCGATGGCGAGCGGTTCGCGCGAGGACACCTCGCGGTGTTGCAGGACAACGAGCGATTCGGCCTGCGGCAGGGTGTGATCCGGGGGGCGTTGCAGGCGCGTCGCGCGCGTGCGCGCGCCGGGGCGGACCTGGGCACCGTTGCCCGTTCGGTCTCTCCCGCGACGGCGGCACTGCAGGCGCCACCCGTGGCGCCCCCGAACGTCGGGGACAAGCAGTGGATCCGGATGCGTCGTGATTTCGCGAGCGCCACCGTGTTCGACAGCGTGCGGGTTCGCGTGGTCTACGTCGGCCCGAAGCTCATCATCGTCGAGGACACGACGAACGAGATGGCGGGCTCGATGGACACGGAGTTCCAGAATGTCGGGACCGAGTTCGATCGCGACATGTGGGGATTCCTCTCGAGTTTTGGCGACCCGCTCGTGGTCGACTCGCTCACCGACAACAATGCGCGCGTGGTTGCCGTCTTCTCGAAGCGGGTCAACGAGTACACGCTCTCCGGCGGCGGGGCGCTGCTGGGCTTCGTGACCCTGTGCGACTTCTTCCCGCGCACGGACCCCAACCCGAACAATGCCTGCCCGACCAGCAACGAGGGCGAGTATTTCTACGCGATCGTGCCCAATCCCAACGGGGTGCGCGGCAAGTACAGCCTGGACCTGTGGAAGCGGTATGCGCGCGGCACCATGATCCACGAGCTCAAGCACGTGGTGATGTTCGCGCAGCGCATCTACCTGGACGCGGACTTCACCGAGGAGACGTGGCTCGAGGAAGCGACGGCGCAGATGGCCACCGAGCTGTGGGCGCGGAAGATCTACGGGAGCTTTGCGCCGCGGTCCGACATCGGCTGGTCGCAGGGACCGCGCTGCGATTATGCGTCGGCGTCGGCGTCGTGCGGCGACCCGGTCGAGGCGATCATGCACCCGTTCGGGTTCCTGTACCAGCACTACAACGCGAATGAATCGAAGACCTTCCTGGCCAACTCGGACGTCGTGATCTATGGCAGTGCGTGGTCCTTCGCGCGCTGGGTCACCGACCAGTACGACGCGGGCAACGAGGGGAACTTCCTGCGCTCGCTCGTGCAGCAGCAGAGTGACCGCGGGGTGACGAACATCCTCAATCGCACCGGGCGCCCGTGGCCGGAGCTGGTCGGCCTCTTCTCGATGGCATCGACCGCGGACAACTACCCGGCTGGGACGATCACCGATGCACGCCTGCGGCTCCCCTCGTGGAACACGCGCGACGTGTTCTCCGGGATGAACGCGAACCTCGTCTTCCGTAACCAGGATGGGAGCACGACGCCGGCGTTCCCGCGGGTGTGGCCGATGAACGTCCGCGCCACCACCTTCGGCACCTTCAGCGACGTGCTGCGCACGGTGACCAACTTGCCGGGCTCGAGCTGGGCCGCGTGGGAGCTGAGCGGCACGCAGACTGCGCCGCAGGTGCTCGCCCTGCGCGCGCTGAACGGGACACTCGCCCCGTCCGGCCTGGGCATGGTGGTGCTGCGGGTGCAGTAAGCGGGCGCCGAAGGACGGAGGGGGTTCGCGAGGGGAGGCGACGGTCGCGCGTCGACCGGGTATCCTTCCCTCGCAGGTGCGAATTCCCCTCCTTCCTCCATTCGTGTGCTGATCGGCGTTCACCCCAACGACGCGGGCGGGATCGACATGGCGGTGCGCCGCGCGGCGGCCGCCGGCGCCACGGCGCTGCAGGTCTTTAGTGCCAAGCCCCAGTTCTACAACGAGAAGATCTCCGTCCGCCCGGAGCGCGCCCAGCGGTTTCGCCAGGCCATGGCGGAATGCGGCCTCTCACGCGACGGGTGCCTCGTGCATGCGGCGTACGTGCTGAACACGGCGTCGCCCGAACCCGAGAAGGCCGAGCGTGCGGCGCTCGGCCTCGCGAAGGAGCTCGAGCGCACGGAGGCCCTCGGCGCGTTCGCCTGCTGCTTTCACCCCGGGTCCGCGCAGGACGGTGATGCGGCATCCGCGATCGACCGCGTCGGCGATGCGGTGGCCCGTGCGGCAGCGAGTGTCCCGGGGAGTGCCCGTGTGCTCATCGAGAACACGGCGGGGGCAGGGCGCACGATGGGTCGCACGCCGGAAGAGATTGCCGGGATGTTGCGTCGCGTACCCGCCGAGTTGCGGGCGCGCGCGGGATACGGCCTGGACACGTGCCACCTCTTCGCGAGCGGACTCGACTTCACGTCGTCGCGTGAGGCCGCGCGTGCACTCATCGACCGGTTCTGCGACGTGATCGGCGAGGCGCCTGCCTTCCTGCACTGCAACGATTCGGAAGGTGCCTTCGGGAGCAACCGCGATCGCCATGCGCTGATTGGCGCGGGACAGGTGGGGACGGAGCCATTCGCCTGGCTGCTCCAGGACGCGAGGCTGCGCGGCGTTCCGTGCATCCTCGAGACGCCACACGCGCGCGAAACGGTGGCTGACGATGACGCGAGTCCCGACCCCTACGACGTGGACATGGTGATCCGCCTGCGCGAATTGGCGGGCTGAGACGGGGCGCCGAAGCGCTGGTTTGCACTCACGTCAGGGGGGGCGCGTGAGCGCGCGCGCGGGGCGCACAGGGCCGTGCCAGGAGCGCGCGACGCGCGTTTTCACTGGGAAAAAGGGCGTTTTCCCTAGGGAAAACGGCATTTTCCTATTGCGCGCGTGAGGGTCCGTTATAGCTTTGCCTCGTTGCACGAGCTGTTTTTCCGGGGAAACACGCCTCTATCAACTCAGGAGTAGACCATGGCAGCAAAGAAGAAGACCGCCAAGAAGGCCGCGAAGAAGGCCACCAAGAAGGCCGCGCCGAAGAAGGCCGCCAAGAAGGCCGCGCCGAAGAAGGCGAAGCGGAAGCCGAATCCGGCATTCATGAAGCCGATGACGCCGAGCGCCGCGCTCGCCGCCGTGATCGGGCCGAAGCCGCAGCCGCGGTCGGGTGTCGCCAAGTCGATCTGGGACTACATCAAGAAGCACAAGCTCCAGGACCAGAAGAACCGCCGCAACATCAACGCCGATGCGGCGCTGCAGGCGGTCTTCGGCGGCAAGAAGACGGTCTCGATGTTCGAGATGACGAAGCTGGTCAGCAAGCACCTGTCCTGATTCGTCCGGGACGACGTTGGTCGAGGCGCGCCCACCGGGCGCGCCTCGCTGCGTTTCGGAACCCGGTGTCTCGCGCCTCCGTACTAGATTCACCCGCGCCTTCCCTCGTCCAACCTCCGTACCCTCCGTCGCGTGGCCAAGAAGCCAGCTGCCCGCAAATCCAACGTGGTTGCCGCCGCGCGCGGCACCGCAGCGCGCAAGCCCACCTTCGCCGAGAACGTGAAGGGCATCGCGGGCACCGTCGCGATCTTCCTCTTCCTGCGGATCTTCCTCGTCGAGGCGTATCGCATCCCGTCGGGCAGCATGATCCCTTCGATGCTGATTGGCGACTGGCTGTTCGTGAACAAGCTGGCCTACGGCCCCCACATCCCGTTCTCGTCGATCAACCTGCCGGGGTACGCGGAGCCCAAGCGGTACGACATCTCCGTGTTTGTCTCACCCAACCAGGTGGACCAGCCATGGGATCCCACGCCGACACTCGTCAAGCGGGTGGTGGGGCTGCCGGGTGACACGCTGCAGATGCGCCGCGCGAAGCTGTTCGTGAACGGCATCGAGCAGCGGCAGGGATACGGGGACGAGTCGGTGCCGGTGGGGGATCCCGATGCGCCGGAGCATTGCCCGACGTACCGCCAGGTCGGGGCCAAGGCGTCCGACGCGCAGAGCTACGAGTTAACCGGCAGCTTTCCGTGTTTTGCCTGGCAACTGGAGCATGCCCCGAAGGGGTCGCGCTTCGGTGAGGCCAACCCGACCCCCACGCACGACAACTGGGGTCCGCTGGTGGTGCCCGCCGGCCACTACTTCATGATGGGCGACAACCGGTACAACTCGAAGGACTCCCGCTACTGGGGGCTCGTTCCCCGCGAGAACTTCCGTGGTCGTCCGCTGTTCGTGTACTACTCCTGGGACGCCGAGTGCGGTGAGCGTGGGGATTGCCTGAGCCCGTTTCCCGCGATCACGGACATCCGGTGGGGCCGCATCGGTCACTGGTTGAAGTAGGGACGGCAGACGGCAGACGGCAGAGGGGCTAGGCCCCGAGGCGAGACTCGTGGCGCGCGTGGTTGGCTGCTGAGGGGAACTTCGGAGCGGGCCTGGCCCGGCGCGACTCGTGACAGCGGGTGCGTGGTGAGGCAGAATAGGTCCGGCGCAGCCGTGTGGCCGCGCACCTGTCTTCTGCCCGAATCCCCGTGACGCCGGCATTCCTCCGCACCATGGCCGCCGCATCGACCGTTGTGGTCGGCGCCTTCTTCCTGCCACGGCCCGACGCGCCTGCTCCCGCTCCGGCGCCAGCGACAGCGCCTGCGGTTCGCGCCCCAGCCGAGACGACCCATGTGCTTCCGGGGCTGCGAGCACCGGTGGAGGTGCGCCGTGACCGGTGGGGGGTGCCGCACATCTACGCGCGCAACCAGCACGACCTCTTCTTCGCGCAGGGGTACGTGGCGGCGCAGGATCGCCTGTTCCAGATGGAGATGTGGCGTCGGCAGGGCGAAGGGCGCCTGGCCGAGGTGCTGGGGCCCACGGCGGTGGATCGCGACCGTGCGGCGCGGCTCTTTGCGTATCGCGGCGACATGGCTCGGGAGTGGGCGGCGTACGGCCCGGACACGCGCGCGATCGTGC
>JAEUJK010000905.1 GCA_016794735.1 Gemmatimonadota bacterium
CGCCACTTGGCGAACTGGGAATTTCCGCGCATGAGGACGACGCGGTAGTTGGTCGTCGCTGGCGTCGCGGCCAGCGAGGCGTCGAACTCGAGGATGCCGGGACTCGTTCCGTTGCTCTGGATCGTCACCTGGGTGAACACGGTGTTCCCGCCACGATTCCGGATATCGCCGCGAACGATCAGGGTCGCGCCGTCCACGATGAGCGCACCCGTATCGCTCGTGAAGTCGATGGCAAAGGTGCCGCTGTTCTCCACCGGCGAGTGGCCGACGATGCGCGTGTCTCGTACCGTGATCGTGTGGGCGCCGATCGTCGCCCGGTCACCCGGGCCGGGGACGATCCCGCCGACCCATGTCGATCCCTGGTCCCAGAACCCGCTGGACGCCGAGGCGATGGTCGTGGGTGTCGGCGCGAAGTACACTGGCACCGGGATGTTGGACGTCGACACGGCGCTGCCTCCGTCGCCGAGTTCCCCGTCATCCTCGATCCCCCAGCAATGGACCGCGCCGCCGCTCACGATGCCGCAGCCATGGCTCGTGCCCGCCTCGACGGCGGTCCAGACCTGGTGGAGCGCAACGGGGAGCGGCGTGGCGCTGACGACCGTGGCCCCCGCGCCCAATACGGCGCCCGTTCCCCAACAATGCGCTGCACCTCCTGTATCGATCGCACAGGCGTGCGTCCGTCCCGCCGTGATCGCCGTAAACCGCAGCGTGGTCGCCACCAGGGTAGGCACCGGGCGATCGACTGCCGTGTCGTCCCCCAGTTGGTGGTCCCGATTGGCCCCCCAACACATCGCCACCTGTGCGGAGCTGACGGCGCACGTGTGCTCGGTCCCGGCGTCGATGCGTGAGAAGGTCGTGCCTCCTGACACAGGGATCGGGGACAGGCTGCAGGGAACGGAGCCGCAGGCCTGCGTGGACGTCCCACCCAGCTGGCCCACGGCATTGCTTCCCCAGCAGTGCGCCGCCCCGCCGCTCGAGACGGCGCAGCTGTGTGCGGCTCCCGCCGTGATTGCGGTCCAGGTGCCCCCGCCGGCGACGGGGTTCGGGTTGTAGCGGCGCATCGTGCTGACACCATCCCCAACTGCACCAAACGTGTTGTCTCCCCAGCAATGGGCGGCACCCGACATCTCGAGGCCGCACGTGTGCAGGGCCCCGGCATCGAGGACGCTCCAGGAACGCTTGCCATTCACGGTTACCGGGACGAGGGCGCACACCCCGGTGGGGCAGGTCGAGGTGGCAACGGCACCCAACTGGCCTTCGGCGTCGCTGCCCCAGCAATACGCAGTGTTGGCGGTCGTGACCGCGCACGTGTGCCGGGCGCCAACGCTGATCGACCGAAAGGAGAGCGACCCGCTGACGAGTTGTGGCGACGGGCTGTCGGTGGTCCCACCCGTGCCCAGTTGGCCGGATGTGTTGTCTCCCCAACAATAGGCAGCGCCGCCGGCGGCAATGGCACACGAGTGATCCGACCCGGCGCTGACGACGGTGAAACTGGGAGCTGTTGCCGCCACGTCGCGCACTGGCGCCGTGGCTGCTGGCGCGGGCGACGTCGGCGTCGGTGCCGTGTCATGACAGCCGAGGAGGAAGAGGGCTGCGATGGTGGCGGGGACGTGGCGGTGCATGAGGGCACTCTCACGGAGGGTGACGGCCTGGGGATGACCTCCACGGCCGGCCGTCGGGCGCCGTGGATGGTCGGCGCCTGCAACGCCGTACTAGAGCTTGCAGCCCGGCCCCGAAGTGGTCAAGGTGCGGAGGGACTAGTGGCCAACGGCCGGTAGCTGACGGAGGTATGCGCCCAACGACTAGTAGCGGGTACACGCGCCAGGGGCGGCGGTGTCGCGCCGGGCGGCGTCTGGCGCCCGGTCGTGCGGCCCGGCCGGGGGTGAGCCGCGCCGGTGGCGGATTCCTTCAAGCGCGCAGCGCGAGATGCCACCAGAATGTGGACATCCCAATCGTGGAGTCCCGACCCGATGTCCCGGTTTCTCTGGTGCTGCGCCATGGCCTGTCTCTCGATCCCCAACCAGCTCGGCGCGCAGGCCGAGGCGTCGGACCCCGCCGCGCGGCGGGCCGCCATGCAGAAGCTCGCGTTCTTCGTGGGGGAGTGGAGCGGAGACGCCCGACGCAGCATGGGCCCCGGTCGCATGGAGAACTTCCGGCAGACCGAGCGGGTGCGCTTTGCCCTGAGCGGGCAGGTGCTCGTGATCGACGGGATCGGGCGTGTCCTCGCGGGAGGCACCCCGGGGGACACCGCCTTTCAGGCGTTCGGCGTCCTCGACTGGCGCCCGGATCGCGGGTACCAGCTGCGGTCGATGACCCACGAGGGACGAGAAGGAGCCTTCGCCCTCACGCTGCTCCCCGATGAACGTGGCGTGCAGTGGGGCTTCGACGTTCCCGGCGGCAAGACGCGATTCACCATGCGGCTCACCCCGGAAGGGGAATGGCACGAGACCGGGGAGTTCTCGCCCAATGGCCAGCAGTGGATCCCGATGCTCGACATGCGCCTGCGGCGAGTGAACCGCTGACGATTGGCACGACGTCGCGGTGGGTGCAGCGGCGTGAGGGCTGCGCCTGCGAGTCCACGATGGACAGCTTCGCCGGCGATCGGTATCGTGCGGAGAAATGCCCGGCGCCACCCTCCCGCGTGAAGCACGGCGCGGCGCACTCGCTGCGCCGCGGGGTCGCGGCATCATCCGCGTCGCGAGCTGATCGATGCGGTACGAGGAGTATGCGCCACCGCCGGGGCTGGTGGACCATGTCCTCTCGCTGTGGAGCTTCCAGCGACCGGCGGGGGAAACCGGCGTCGTCCAGCACCTGATTCCTCCCGACGCGTGCCTGTCCCTGGCGCTCGCGGCACGCCGTGAACGGCCGTCGGAGGTCATCCTGGTTGGGGCCCACGACGGGCCGCTCGAGGTGCCCATCTTTCCCGGTGACCGCTACTGGGGGATCCGGTTCTGGCCCGATGCCGGGGCCGCCTGTCTGGGCCTGCCCGCCGAAACGTGGGTGGGGCGCAACGCCCCGGCGCGCGGCATCCTGCCGAGCACGCCGGATGACATCCTGTCCATGCTGCAAGGCGGCGCCACGGATGACGAGGTGCGCGATGCACTTGGTCGTTGGGCCATCCTGCAGCGTTGGGAGATGACCCCACTCGATGCCGCGGTCCGGCTCGCTGTGCTCGCGATTGTGGCGGCACGGGGGGCGCTGCCCATCCAGGAACTGCCGAAGGTCACCGGCCTCTCGTCACGGACGATCCTTCGTCGCTTTCGCGCAGCGACCGGGTTGACCCTCAAGCGGTACGCCAAGGTGCGTCGCGCCCGCGAGGCCGTCGCGCGGCACCACGAGTCACCCTCGACCACGTGGAGCCGGATCGCCGCCGACGTGGGGTATGCGGACCACGCGCACCTGACGCGCGAATTCCGCGAGATCCATGGCGCCGCACCGAGCGAGGTCGCGCGCCTGATCGGGCGCATCAGCCACGGGACGATCAGGCCCTAAGTGCCGACTGCGAGCCGTTCGCTCCCAGTCGGTCCAGGGAGTGCGGCGGTCAGCTCGGCGGCGCCGCGTCCGTTGCGGTGCGACCGCGGTCGGCGGCAGCCCGCCGGGTCGGTGCCGCCTCGGTCTCCGGAACCACCGCGTCCGCACGCGGCGCCGCCACCGGCAGGAGCGCCAGGCGGAGCACCTCGTCCATCGAACTCACGAAGGTGAACGCCATGTTCTGGCGCACCTCGTCAGGCACGTCGCGCAGGTCCTTCTGGTTCGACGCCGGGAGGATCACCTCGCGAAGCCCCGCGCGGTACGCGGCCAGGGTCTTCTCCTTCACGCCACCGATCTCCAGCACCTTGCCGCGCAACGTCACTTCACCCGTCATCGCCAGGTCGCGCCGCACCGAACGGCGCGAGAGCACCGAAGCGAGCGCCAGCGTGACCGCGACGCCGGCACTCGGCCCATCCTTCGGCACCGAGCCTGCGGGGAAGTGGATGTGGAAGTCGCTTTCCTTGAATTCCTTGTCCGGAACGCCTAACGCGTCGGCGCGCGAGCGCACGAAGGAGAGCGCGGCATCGACGGACTCCCGCATGACGTC
>JAEUJK010000002.1 GCA_016794735.1 Gemmatimonadota bacterium
GCGGCAGCGGGAGCGCTGGCACACGCGTCTCCAGGGCGTGGTCACCGACCTGCGGCACGTGGTGCGTTCCCTCGTGCGCGAGCCGCTGTTCTCGCTTGGGGTCATTGCCACGATGTCGGTGGGGCTCGCGGCCAACGCCACGATGTTCGGCGTGGTCGATCGCCTGTTGCTGCAGCCTCCCGCCGCCGTGCGGGGCAGTGACGACATGACCCTGGTGTATTTCGTCAAGAATCACCGCGGCGCGACCTTCACGCAGACGAGCACCTCGTACCCGGACTTCACCACGCTGCGGGACAGCAGTGGCGTGTTGGAGAAAGCGGCGGCGTTCTGGCTCACCGAGGGCTCCCTCGACCGTGGGCTCAATGCCACGCGCCTGTCCCTGGGGCTCGCGACCGGCGAGTTCTTCGACGTGCTCGGCACGCAGCCGGTGATTGGCCAGTTCTTCCATGCCTCGCACGATGACCCGGCCAGCCCGGACAACGTCGCGGTCATCTCGCATGGTCTCTGGACCGGACGCTTTGGGGGCGACCCGTCGATCGTCGGCCGGACGATGCGTATCGATGCGCGCACGTACACCGTGCTCGGCGTGGCGCCGCGCGGGTTCCACGGCCCGCAGGGACGCCGGGTCGACGTGTGGCTCCCGCTCCGGCATGTGGCGTCGGAGTACCTCGGCGGCTGGTGGGCCGACACCCGCCAGATGTACTGGTTGCGCATCGTTGGACGACTCGCGCCCGGCGTGGCGCGTCCGGCCGCCAACGAACGTGCCACGCTCGTGCACCAACGCACGAATGCGGCGTCCAAGAAGGGAGACTCCCTCGCCACCGTGGTGTTCGGCTCCATCGTGCCGGCGCGCGGTGCGGGGATCGCGGGGCCCGGGACCGGGCAGTCGGGCCGGTCGGCCCCGGCGCGCGTTGCCACATGGTTGATGGGGGTCGCGGCCGTGGTGCTCCTCGTCGTGTGCGCGAACACTGCCAACCTCTTCCTCGCCCGGCACAACCGCCGGCGCCGGGAGCTGGCCGTGCGCCTTGCACTTGGCGTGCGGCGCACGCGCCTGATCCGCGCGCTCATCAGTGAGGCAGTCATCCTGGCGGGCGTTGCGGGGGCACTCGCCCTCGCGCTCACCTGGTGGGGGACGCGGCTCATGCGGGCCACCCTGCTCGATGCCTATGCGTGGGATGTGCCCACCCTGGGCCCACGCGTGGCCGGGTTCACGGCGCTCGCCGCCTTGCTCGCCGCCCTCGTGGCCGGCCTCCTTCCCGCGCTCGTGTCGAGCCGCGGTGACCTGACGGATGCCCTGAAGAGTGGTAGCAAAGGTGCCGGGCGACGTCGGACGCCGCTGCAGCGCGGCCTGCTGGTTGTGCAGGCCTCACTCTCCACGCTGCTGCTCGTGGGGACCGGGCTCTTCGTCCGGAGCCTCGGCAATGTCTCCGCGCTGCGCCTCGGCTACGATGTCGACGAGGTCGTCGTCGCCAACATCGAGGTCAGCAATCGCTTCTCCTCGGACACCACCTTCAACCGCTTCTGGCTGGACACGAAGGACGCGGTCACGACCATTCCGGGAGTGGCGCACGCCTCGCTTGGTGTCACCGCGCCCTTTGCCTCGAGCTGGGCAACCGACCTGTTCGTTCCCGGATACGACTCGCTGCCCGACATCGGGGACGGGTGGTACGTGAACGCGGTGTCCAACTCGTGGTTCGAGACGGTCGGCACCCGCATCCTGCAGGGCCGAGGTTTCGGACCCGGCGACGTGAAGGGTTCGGAGCCCGTGGCCGTGGTGAACGAGTTCATGGCCCGCGCCTTGTGGCCCGGGCAAGCGGCCGTAGGCAAGTGCATCAAGGTGGGGGCAGACACGGCACCCTGCGCCACCGTCGTCGGGGTCATGGAGAACACGTTCCGCGACAACCTGCGAGAATCCCCGCAGGCACAGTATGTCGTGGTCCTGGAACAGGGAACGTTCGAGGCCGCTGGCATGCGCACGCTCTTCATGCGCGTGTCTGGTGATGCCACCACGCTCATCCCGACGATCCGTTCGAGGATCCAGGGGTTGCAGCCGGACCTGCCCTTTGCCGACGTGCGTCCCATGCGCTCCCTCATGGACAGCGAAGTGCAGCAATGGCGCCTGGGGGCCACGATGTTTGGCTTGTTTGGGGCGATTGCCCTCGTGGTGGCGGCGATCGGGTTGTATGCGCTCGTCGTCTACGACGTGGCGCAGCGCTGGCACGAACTCGGTGTGCGGGCGGCCCTCGGCGCGGCGCCCCGTCACCTGCGCGGCCTCGTGATCCGCGCGGGGATGGGTGACATCACCTTGGGCGTGGTTGCCGGACTCGCCGTGGCGTTCGGCGTGGCGCCCCTGCTGGGAGACCTGCTGTACCAGGTCGCTCCGCGCGATCCGGCGATCCTCGCCGTCGTGGCGGTGGTGCTCGTGCTCACTGCTTTCGTGGCAGCGTTGCTCCCGGCGCGCCGTGCGACCCACGTGCCGCCGGCGCAGGTCCTCCGCGCGGACTAACCGTTCGGCCGTTTCACGTGGTGCGTTAGCGGGTCGCGTCGAACATGCCCAGCTGCGACGCGACCGCGGCACCCTCGAGTTGCAGCAATCGGTGTTTGGTCTCCGTGCCCCCGGGCGCGGAGAACCCGCCGAGCGCACCACCTGCGGCCAGCACCCGATGGCAGGGCACGATCAGGGGCACTGGGTTGCGCGCCATGGCCTGTCCGACCGCGCGCGCCTGTGTGACGTCACCCGTGGCTGCAGCGAGTTCGCCGTACGTGCGTGTCTGTCCGGGGGCGATCGCCCGCGTCAGGGCATAGATCGACCGCTCGAACACGTTCGCGGCCTGCACCACGGGAATGTCGCGCAGGTCGTCCAGCGCCCCGGCGAAATGCGCCGTCATCCGGGTGATCGCCTGCTGCACCCACGCGGGCGGGGCTCCTCGCGACGCACCGGGGGCGGCGCGCGGCATGCGCCTCGCCAGTTCGTCCTCGCCCGACACGGGAAGCACGACGCGGGTGATGACGTCGCCATGCCAGGCGACGGCACACAAGCCGAAGGCGGTCTCGAAGGAAGTCCAGGCGGGCATGGGTACGTGCGAGTGGAGCCGAAACGTGCGAGGAACGTGTGCTCGCGACAACCCGGAAATTGCGGGCGAACTACGCGCCGAGCACGTCCGCGAGCGCGCGCGCCATCGCGTCGGCGCTGTCGAAGCGGGCCGACGGTGAGGGTGCCAGCGCTCGGAGCACACACGCATCGAATGGGGCCACGGCCTCGGAATCGCGCGCGTGGGTCGCGGCGCTCGGTGGAACGAGGCGCGAGGTGGGTGGTGCACCCGCGAGCAGCATGTACAAGACGGCGCCCAGGCTGAACACGTCGGCCGCCGGGGTGAGCGGACGGCCGGCGAGGTGCTCAGGGCTCGCGTAGCTGAGCGACATCGGGCGGAACCCGGCACGCGTCAACGTCCCGGGCGTGTCGTCGGCCAGCGTGCGGGCGATGCCAAAGTCCACCAGCACGCAGCGTCCACCAGCCGTCACCATGATGTTGGATGGCTTGATGTCGCGATGCAGCACGAGCCGGTCGTGGGCGTGTTGCACGGCAAAACACGTTTCGCGCACGAGGCGGGCGCGTTCGCGCGGGGACGCGTCCTGCTGCGTGCACCACTGGTCCAGCGCCACCCCGTCCACGTATTCCATGGCGAACCAGGGGCGCTTGTTGAGCGTCCATCCGGAATCGACAAACCGTGCAATGCCAGGATGGTCCAGCTGCTGCAGCAGGCGCTGCTCCGAGAGGAAGCGCTGCGCAAACACCGTCTCTGCACGCGTGGGCGGCAGGACCTTGATGGCCACCCGCGGCACACCGGTGCCCTCCACGCGTTTCGCCTCGAACACCACCCCCATCCCGCCACGCCCGACCTCGCGCACCACCTCGAACTCCCCGACGCGTGAGCCGACCGCGGGCAGCACCTCGGGAGGGACCTCGCGGCGCAGGCTCGGCAGCAGGTTCGAGGCGCCGCGGTCGACCTGCAAGTGGTTGGAGGTGGCGTTCGCCAGCATCCGCGCCAGCGCTTCGCGCGCTTCCTCGTCGCCGACGGTCCGTTCCGCCAGCGCCGCCGCACGCTCGGTGTCAGGGAGCTGGGTCAGGTCGAGAAAGAGCGCCTTGATCTCGGCCCAGCGTTCCGGCGACCAACGTTTCACGCGACGTTGCGCTGAAGCTCCGCCTCGAGCCACGCCCGCGCCGTGGCCCACTCGCGCTTGATCGTCGCGCTCGACAGCTGCATCACCTCGGCGACTTCTTCCACCGTGAGCCCGGCGTAGAACCGCAGTTCAACCACTCGCGCCGCGCGCGGGTCCATCTCACCGAGGGCAGTGAGTGCCTCGTCGATGCCGAGCAACGTCTCGGGCTCATCGGTGGGAACGTCCATCCCTTCCTCGAGTGCGACCAGTCGCCCACCGCCGCGCTTGGCCGTTGCCACGCGCCGCGCGTAGTCCACAAGAATGCGGCGCATCAGTTGCGCGGCCACACCAAAGAAGTGCGCGCGATTCTGCCAGTTGACGTTGCGTTGGTCGACCAGGCGCAGGAACGCCTCGTGGACCAGCGCCGTGGGCTGCAACGTGTGATCCATGCGCTCGTGGCGCAGGTGCTTCGCGGCGACCTGGCGCAGGTCGTCGTAGACCAGCGGGAGCAGCTGGTCGAGCGCTCCATCCTGGCCTTGCTGCACGGCCTGGAGGAGGATGGTGACGTCGGGTGGGGAGTCAGACACGCGGGGCGGTGGAACGCGGGGAACGGTACGATGGCCCCGCCGACCCGTCACGGGAAGTGCGGGCGCCGCGCACCTACGGCGCGCTCGGCTGTCGCTTGGGCTTTCGTCGTGGTTTGTACCAGATCAAGGGGCCGGTCGCGCTCGTGAAGGCCAGCATCAGGCAGCTGACGATGCCGAGGAGGCGCGACCACTCCGGGGCGAAGGCGGCGATGTGCCAGTCTTCGGTCAACATGGCGATGCGCGTGCCCATCGGACGGCGGTTCTGGTCGATCACGCCGCGCACGCGGGCGTCGTTCCCGTCCACGAAGACAATGTTGCGCGCGCGCTGGCCGTATTCGCCCGGCGCCTGCTTCTGCACGCGGTAGGTCCCGTGCGGGTCCTTGGGGATCACGATCTCGCGCATCGGCCCGGGCACCGCGGCGTCGGCGGCGCGGGCGATCGTGGCGATGTCCACCGGTTGCGCCGAGCGCGGGGATCCGGGGAGCAACCGGGGATTGGGCGCGTCCCCCCAGGTGCTGCGATACCACGGGTCGAGCACGTCGCCGTACGCCATCATCAGTGCCGTTCCCCCAAACAGGAGAATGCCGACGAGGCCGACGAGCCCGCTGATGTTGTGCAGGTCGAAGTTGATGCGACGCCACGACGATCGCGCATGGAACCGCACGATCTTCCGTGGCCACCAGAGGATGACCCCGCCGAGGGCGAGGAGCAGCCCTGCCCCGGTGCACACGAGGGCGACGAAGCGCCCCACGCGACCGAGGAAGAAGCTCTGGTGAAAGGCGCGGAGCTGTGCGACCACCGACTCGCCAATGCCGCGTTCGCCGAGGATCGTGCCGCGGTACGGGTCCATGTAGACCTGGTGGAACCGGTACTGCACGCGCGCCGCCTCATCCGGACGATGCGGGAGGATGATCCAGCTGGCCTTTACCGGCCGCGGTGCGGCGCGATCGGCGATGGCCACGAGCGAGTCGAGGGGAAGGAGCGAGGGCCCGGGCTGCACGACGTGGAAGCGCGGATAGATCAACCGGTCCACCGGGCGTTCGTACACGAGGATCGCGCCGCTCACTCCCATCGCCGCGAGGAACAGCGCGGCGGGAATGCCCATCCACCGATGGGTGAACAGGAGGAATTGGCGAACGGGATGTCGGTACGACCGGGCCATGCGGGGAAGTATCACGCGGTGGCGGCCCAAGCTCCACCGGGGGAAAGTGCGGTGGTCGGCCGGGGATTACCGCACGTGTTGTCGATATGTCTCGAGCGCCTGCCGATGGACCCGCTCCTTCTCGGCGCGAACCTCCAATAGATGGGTCGGCGACGTCGTGGCATCGATCCAGTCGGACAACGGATCGATCACCCAGTCGAGCAGTGTGGCCTGGCCCAGCAGCGGGAGCCGTGCGCGTTGCCCCGGCGAAAGCAGGTGGTGCACGCGCTCCAGTCGCTTGAGCGGCGTGGGGTCGGTGGCCGTGGGTCCGAGGAACGCTGCGACGTCCATCGCGGGATCTCCGATGCGCAGGTCATCCCAGTCGAGCAGCCACCAACGCGTTCGGTCCACCCACAGGATGTTGTTCAGCCACAGGTCGCCGTGCACCGGCTGGTCGAGTGGCTCCACGAACGCCGCGTGGTTTGCAACCTGATCCGCCAGTGATGCCACTTCGGCGTCGAGCCACGCGATCAGTGCCGCGTCCACGAAGGGAGGTGGAGCGACGCGGATCCCCGCGAGGTCCTCGAGGAAGCGGCGGTGAAACGACTCGCGGAATGCCTGCGCTGCTGTCAGCGATTGGTCTCGCGGCAAGGCCGCGGCCAGCGACCGATCGTTCCACAGGTTGGCGAGGGCGCCGAGCACCTCGTCCACGACCTCGTCGGTGAGTTCGGGAACTCGCCCTTCCAGGTACGGAAAGAGCAGGCCGGCCGCGCCATCGATCTCCACCCAGTCGATGACGACCGGCGCTCGATATCCCTCCAGCGTGGCGCCGTGTGTGAACCAACGTCGCAGCGCGTCCTGGTCCTCGGCGTCGGTGCTCAGCTTGAGGTGGTAGCGTCGCTGTCCATCGCTCAGGTGAAACGAGTGATTGACGAAGCCGCCCCAGTTGAGGACGTAGGTCACCGTCAACGCTGACGGGTCCAGGCGGTAGGTCGCGGCGTGTCGACGACACCACGCACGCACGGCGACGGCCAGGGAGTCCGCGTCCCGCATCGTCAGGGTTCGAAGCGCATCAGGCGGATGCCACCGGTCTCACGGTCCTCGACCGCGGCGACAACGAATCGCGCATGGATGACGGGGGTTGGCGCGTCGAGGATCACGGCGGGGAGGATCACGGTGCGCTGCATGCGGCCGTTGGCGTCGAAGACGTCGAACACCGAGGCGCCGCGCTGGTCGGCGCCCGCCCATCGTCGGACCCAGGTGGTCCCGTCGGGCGGGGCAAA
Source organism: Gemmatimonadota bacterium (assembly GCA_016794735.1). GTDB lineage: Bacteria > Gemmatimonadota > Gemmatimonadetes > Gemmatimonadales > Gemmatimonadaceae > RBC101. The sequence goes on from JAEUJK010000002.1 coordinate 7,173, forward strand.
GAGTGACTGGATGGCGGGATAGTGCGTGGGAAGTCGACGCGCCCGCACGTCATCCGACATCCCCTCGACCTTGCTCAACGGCACGGAGATCGAGTCGATGCGACGGTTAATCGCGGCCAGGCTTTCGGCGCGCTCGGCGGCGACGATCGGCACCGGGGCCACCGGTCGCACGATGGTACGGAGGACGCGCCCCGTGCCGTCGGTCTCCCGGACCTCGTAGCGATCGCCCCCCGTGCTCAGGATCGTGCCGCGCGGGGTGACGTCCCACGAGGGGATCGCCGTGAACGGCGGGACATCGAGGCCGCGCAACATGCGGCCCGTGTTCTCGTTGATCGCCACGCGTGCATAGCCGGTTGTCTCGTTAGGCCGTCGCGGGACCATCAGCGAATCCGCCAGCAGCCCGTGCGCGTTGTACCGGAGCACACGCTTCTGCGCGCCCACGGCAGCGCTCGGGGTCGGGTGCAGGTAGTCGCCATTCGACGCGACACGGGAGGCGCGCGCGTTGTACCAGTCGGCAAAGATGGGCTGCGTGAATGCGGTGTCGTAACGCGCCAGCAGCCCGGTGCGCGGGTCGCGGACGAACCGGCTGATGCGTTCGGTGTCTCGCACCCACAACCGTTGGCGCGCGTCGATCACCAAGCCGCTCGGCCCCTGGAATTCCCCCGGCCCGCGTCCCTTGCGACCCACCTGTCCACGAAAACGTCCGTCGGGGCCAAACACGACAAGGAAGGAGTTGTCGATGTCGGCCACGTAGATGTTCCCGGCGCTGTCCGTGGCGAGGCCGAAGACCTTGCCGAGTTCGGCCGCCCGCTCGTCGGTGGCGTCGCTGATCGTGAGGGTGGTGCGCCAGCGCACGACGGGCGCGGGTTGCGCCGCCAGCTCGAGGGCGAGGACCGGGAGGAGGGAGAAGAGGATGCGCACGGGACTCGGTCGGGTCGTCCTCTTCGTCACGCGTCAGGGCGCAAAGGTTCGCCGCCGCGGCGTCACCCCGTCGACTTGCCCCGGCGACGCGCCTGCTGCTCTTCCCACTCCACAAACGGACCGTCGAAATCCACCAGGCGTGTGCCGTCGAAGGCCCAGACGCGCGTGGCGACCTCGCGCAGGAAGGCACGGTCGTGGCTCACGAGCAGGACCGAACCCTCATAGTCCTCGAGGGCATCCTCCAGCGCCTCGATGTTTTCCACGTCGAGGTGGTTGGTCGGTTCGTCGAGGATCAGCAGGTTCGCGTGCATGAGGGTCATCAGGGCGAGCGCCATGCGCGCGCGTTCGCCGCCGCTCAGGGTGCCGATCTCGCGAAAGACCTCGTCGCCGCTGAACCCGAAAGCCCCAAGGCAGTTCTGCAGCTGGCCGCGGTTCCACAGCGGCCGCTGGTCCTGGATGGCGTCGGCGAGTGACTTGTTCAGCGGCAGGTCACCCAGGTCCTGGCGAAACCATGCCGGGACGATCGAGCCGCCGACGCGTGCTTCACCAGCTGCTGCGGAGAGTTGGCCGAGTATGGTGGCGATGAACGAGGACTTGCCGGCGCCATTCGGGCCAACGAGGGCCACGTAGTCGTTCCGCCGAAGGACGGCCGTGAAGTCCTCCACCAACACGCGACCGGGAACCTCCACGCGCAGGTCCTTGATGGAAATCACCTGGTCTCCCCCGCGGTCGGCGATCTCGAACTGCAGCGACATCGCTGCCGGATCCCCCGGTGGCGGGGCCAGGCGCGGGAGCCGTTCGAGGCGCTTGCGCTTGCCCTTGGCCTGGAAGGAGTTCACGCCGGCGATGTTCCGCCGGATGTATTCCTCTTCCTTCTTCACATAGGCGCGCTGGCGCTCGAGTTCGCGCTCGCGCGTGAGGCGACGCTCGGCGCGTTGCGGGACAAACTGGCTGTAGTTCCCCTTGTACCACTCGCTGGTGCGCCCTTCCACGTGCAGGATGTGCGTGCACACCGCATCCATGAAGGCGCGGTCGTGCGAGACGACAATCACCGTCTCGCTCGCCTCCCGGAGCCACTCCTGCAGCCACGTCGTCGTATCGAGGTCGAGGTGGTTGGTGGGTTCGTCGAGCAGGAGCAGGTCCGCCGGTGCAATGAGCTGCGCGGCCAACCCCACGCGTCCGCGTTCCCCACCCGACAAGGTCGAGACGAGGCGCGTCTTCGATTCTTCCGCGTCGAACCCCAACCCCTGGAGCACGGCATCGACCCGCGCGTGGTAGATGTAGCCGCCGAGGTCGCCAAAACGCTCCTGGTCGTTGCCGAAGCGTTCGAGGAATTCCTCCGTCACCCGGTCCCCAAGTTCACCCAGCTCGATCGCCTGTTTGGCGAGGCGCTGTTCCAGCGCGATCACCTCGCGCCATGCGGCGGCCCCTGCCTCCCACACGGTGGTGGCGCCCTCGAAGGCCCGGTGCTGGTCCAGCAATGCGTGGCGCAGCCCGGGCTTGCGGGCGACGCTGCCGCTGGTTGGCTTGAGCTCGCCGGTGATCAGCTTGAAGATCGACGACTTGCCGGCGCCATTGCGCCCGATGACTCCCCACCGTTCGCCTTCGGCGACGGTGCAGGAGACGTTCTTGAAGAGTTCAGTGGCGCCAAAGGAGACGCCGACGTTGGCGAGCGAAAGCAGGGTCACGCGACAGTGGACTGGAGAGGTCGCGCCAAGGCGCGGCGCGCAAGGTGGCGGGTCAGCGAGTGGCGGGCAAGGAAGCGACGAAGTGCGCAATCCCGTCCAGCACACGCTGCAGGCAGAAGTCGAACGAGTCGGCGAGCGATCCTTCCTCGCCATCCGGCGGTGCGGTGAGGATGGCGGCAAACGAGGGGAAGCGGGGATCGCCGATGGCGCGGCCCAGGTCGGCACCTACCGCTGCCGCCCACTCCTGCGCGGTCTTCCCGCGGGCCTGCCAGCGGGCCAATGAGATCGAGGTGTCGGAGGCCCCGCGCGTGAAGCCGTCCACGATGCTGATCATCTCGCCCACGTAGCGCCCGCGCAGCCCGGTTCGCGCGAGCTGTCGTGCGAGGGCCTCGAGCCAGAGCAGCCAGTTGGGTCCATGCGGCGCTGCCACAAACGGGAGTTCCGCGAGCCACGGTCGCCCAATGAGCATCGCGCGCTTGGCGTGCGCCCATCGCGTGACCTCCTCGCGCCAGCTGCCTTCGGGCTCACCGGGGGCCGGTGGCAGCCCCATCCCGGCATCGATGATGGCGTCGATGAGCGTCTCCTTGCTCGGGAAGTAGCGATAGACGGCCATCGTCGTGAGGCCGAGTCGGGTCGAGACCGCGTTCATCGTCACCGCGGCCAGTCCCTCGGTGTCCGCGACTTCCATCGCGGCCTTCACCACGTCCTCGGGGGTGAACGCGGCGCGTGGCCCACGGGTCGCCGGCGAACGGTCCTCCCACAGGAGTTCGCTGCGCCGCCTCAGCTCCGGGTCGATCGCCAGCGACGCCTGCATCACGTCGCGGTGGGTCACCTCCTGGTCAGGCGCCGCGCTCCGCGCGCGGTTGCCAGCCGGCGAGGCGCCGGATTTTCGGGGTCGGGGCATGAAATGGCGACGGGGGTGTTGACAGGACCGAAACTGTGTATATCATACACTAACACTGTGTACGTCGTACACTAATACATCGCCGACCGGCCCTCAAGGCGGCGGCCCCACCCTGAGCCAGGGATCTCCCATGTCGTCAACTCGCCTTGCCCGCTTTGTGGCCTCCGTCGCTGTGATGTCGGCCCCCGTCTCCCTCCTCGGGCAGTCGTCGCCTGCGGTTGGTGCGGCCTTCGAGGTGCGCGTCCCCAGTGGCCACTTCTTTGGCACCGGTGACCAGCGCGGCCAGCTCAAGAACGCGAACGCCACCGCCGTGCAACTCTCCTGGCTCGTGCGGCCGCGGCTCGCCCTCACCGGGACCTTCTCGTGGGCGCGGAGCCGCGACCTCGCCACGAGCACCGCGCCCAAGCTGGACGTCTTCACCTCGGACCTTGGGCTGGAGCTGCGCACCGCGACGCGTCGGGGCCCCGCGCGGCTCGACCTCAGCGGCTTTGCCGGCGCAGGGGCCGGCGCGCGCAGCTACAACCACCGTTCGCTGGACGTGGCCGCAACGCACAACCTCGCCGGGTACGCCGCCGTGGGCGGCGAGGCACGACTGGGGCGCGTGGGGATGCGGCTCGAGGCACGCGACTACGCCTCCGGGTTCAAGTCGCTGGCCGGCCGCGGCACGTCGGCGCTGCGCAACGACATGGTCGTGATGGCTGCCATCACCCTGCACTCCGGTCGTGGAGGCGATCGCTGATGCGAACGACCACACGCATGATCGCCCAGGCCCCCGCGGCGGCGGGGGCCGGCGCAGGACAAACCGCGCGCAACAACCCGCCACGACCGTGGCTGGTGCCGGGGTTGTTGGTCCTCTTCAGCGTCGTGCCAGCGCTCGGTGGGATCGCGCGCCTCAACGACCTGGCCAGCGGAGCGGAGGTCACCGCGGACACCGCGCGCTTCTTCGACGCTCCCTGGCCTATCGCGATCCACATTCCCGCGGCGATGCTCTACAGCATCCTCGGTGCGTTCCAGTTCACGCCGGTGCTGCGGCGCCGTCATGCCTGGCATCGGGTCGCGGGACGCCTCCTTCTCCCGACGGCGGTGATCGTTGCGATCACCGGGCTCTGGATGACGGTGACCTATCCCTGGCCTGACCATGATGGACTGGGTGTGTACCTGGAGCGGCTGGTGGT
>JAEUJK010000059.1 GCA_016794735.1 Gemmatimonadota bacterium
CCAGGCCCCGTCCCCTCCCCCACGGCCAGGTCACCGGTGTCGGGATCGAGGACCGTGTACCCGATCTCCCGCAGGTGCGCGACGTTTTTCGTTGTTTGGGGGTGCTCCCACATGCGGTCGTTCATGGCCGGCGCCACGAGCACCGGCGCCCGCGTCGCGAGGAGACAGGCCGTCAGCAAGTCGTCGGCGCGGCCGGTCGCGGCCCGGGCCACGAAATCCGCCGTGGCAGGCGCGACCACGATCGCCTCGGCCGCGCGCGCGAGCCGGATGTGGTCGAGGGCGTGCCCCGCTTCGATGAGCTGTGTGTGGACCGGGCGCCCGGTCAGCGCCTCGAACGTGACGGCGCCCACGAACTCCTGGGCGCTCTTCGTGAGGACGACGTCGACCTCGGCCCCGGCCTGCGCGAGCCGCCGCGCCAAGGTCGCGGACTTGTAGCTCGCGATCCCCCCGGTGACCCCGAGGAGGATTCGACGCCCCGAGAACGGACGAACGGGATTACTCCCCGCGCTTACGCGCCGTGATCTTGTAATCCACGTCGCCCTGGGCGAGCTCTTCCATCGCCCGGGTCGTCAGCTTCTTCTCGCGGGTCGCGGAGCGGTCCCGGGGGAACTCGTTCAGGACGCGCGCGTACTTCGCGGCCACGAGGACCCCGAGGTACTTGTTGGCCGAGCTGCTGGCGATTTCGTCCGGCGTAAAGACTCGCATGATCAGTGTCCTGGGCTTTTCTGGATAAGGTCGTTCAGCGCCCCCACGATACCGCGCACCTGCTCACTCACCCGCGGGAGCCGCGAATGACGCACTGCCTCGGCCTCGACGATCGAGGCGACCTGGCGGTACGCCGTTTCCAGGTCGTCATTGACGACCACGTACTGGTAGTGCCCCACCTCCGCCAACTCGTCCCGGGCTCCCTGCAGCCGGCGAAGCGTGGTGGCGGCGTCCTCCGTCTTCCGACCGGTCAACCTGCCCACCAGAACATCGGCCGACGGGGGAAGCAGGAAGACTAACACAGACTCGGGGTAGGATGCCATGAACTGGCGAGCCCCCTGGACGTCGATATCCATGATGACGTGCCGTCCGGTGGCGAAAACCCGCTCCACCTCGGCCTTGAGGGTGCCATACCGGTTCCCGTGCACCTGGGCGTGCTCGGCGAACTCCCCCCGGCCCACCCGGTCGGTGAACTCGCCCATGGACAGGAAATGGTAGTCCCGGCCGTGGACTTCCCCGGACCGGGGCTGCCGCGTGGTACAGGACACCGAGTACCCCACATCGGCACGCCGGTCCACGAGCATGCGGGCGATGGTGGTCTTTCCGCCGCCCGAGGGCGACGACAGGATGATCGGGAATGGGGTCACTCGATGTTCTCCACTTGCTCGCGCAGCCGTTCCAGCTCCTCCTTGATCGACACCACGTCGGTGGTGATCGCGACGTCGTTCGCCTTGGATCCGGTGGTGTTCGCCTCGCGCAGCATCTCCTGCAGGAGGAACCCCAGCCGCTTGCCGACGCCGTCCGGGGCGCCGCCGAGCGATTGACGGAACGCCGTGATGTGGGCCTTGAACCGTGCGATTTCCTCGCCCACGTCGATGCGCTCGGCGAGCAGGGCGACCTCGGTGGCAAGTCGCTGCGGGTCCATGCTGAAGGTCCCGAGCAGTTCCTCCACCGCAGCCTTCACCTTCTCGCGGTGTGCAATCACGCGTTCGGGCGCCCGCGCCTCGATCCGCAACAGGGCCGCCTCGATGCGCTCGAGACGCTCGAGCAGGTACGTCGAGGTCGTCGCACCCTCCACCTCGCGTGAGCGCTGCAGCGCGTCGACGGCCTGGTCACACAAGGCCAGCAGCGCCTTCCCATCGTCGTCGCCCGCTGCTTCCTGTCGCGTGAAGACATCCGGCAGTCGCAGCACCGACGCCACGTCCACGTCGCCGGCGAGCCCGTGCTTCGCCTTGAGTTCGCGGAGGATGGCGACCCATGCGGCCACGCGCGCTTCGTCCACCGTCGGGCGATCGGCGACCTCGTCCTCGAACCGCACGCTGATGGTGACGTGGCCGCGCGTGATCCGCTTGCGCAGCAGCTCGCGCACCTCGAACTCGAAGCGCGACAGGTCGCCGGAGAGCCGAATCGTGGAGGTGAGGAAGCGATGGTTGACGGAGCGGATGTCGACCGCGACGCGGCGTGCGCCAAGCGTCCCGGCGGCGACGCCGAACCCAGTCATGCTGCGGATCATTGGATCATCGCGGGTTCAGTTGAAGAAGTTCCAGCGGACGCCATAAAACTGCGCGGGCCGGGCATTCCGGAATCCCGGGACCTGCGAGTACGTCTCGTTGAGGAAGTTCCGGAACTGGTACGACAACGTCGCCTGCAGCAAGCGAATCTCGAGCTGGAAGCCGAGCAGCCGGTACTGGCTGGACGTCACGACCTTGTCCTTGAGCGCAAAGGGCGCCTGCGTCCGGTAGTCGTGCGTGATGGCGAACAGGATGTTCAGGTTCCCCGACGGGAAACGCGACAGCCACTCGGTGTCGATGTAGAGGCGCGCGTGTGACTGGTACTGCGGTCGGAATCCGCGAGACTCCGACCATCGCACGCCCATGGCATCGAAGCCGACGTCGCGCCAGAACCGGCCGCGTGCCGTCGCGAAGAACCCGGTGGCCGCCGGATCCGGCACCATGCGATAGGCCGTGTCGAACAGCACCGGTGGCGGAAGCCGCGCGGGATCGCGCTGCATCATGCCGCCGCCAACCCACATCTGGTTGATGCGCCACGCCGCCTCGCCGCGAAACGCGAGCGGCGCGCCGGTGATCGTCGTGTCGTCGTAGGTGGTACGGCTCGCCGCGCCGGTGAGCGCGAGGCGCGAGAACGGCAGGAGCCGCACCGAGCCCTCGGCCCGCATGAACCCGAAGTCGTCGCGACGCTCGACGGTGCCCGACGCCAGGATTCGGTTCCAGTCGAACGAGCCGCGGAGCATCGGCGACACGGTGCGCACCCCTTCCCGTTCCCGCATGCGAACCGTCGCGGAGAGCGTCAGCGGCCCGCGGTTCCAGCCGGCGGCACCCACGTACTGCCGCGTGGATGCCGACACGGCCGTCGAGTCGGAATCGTTGTTGTTGTTGGTGCTTCCCGTCGTGGTGCTGGTGCTGAGGATGGCGCTCTGCCGGTGCGAGATGCGCGCGCCGATGACCTGCGCCCAGAATCCACGGGCGGTGTCGGCAAACGAGACGCGCGCCATCACGTCGGCATTCGTGAGGTCGATCGGCGCGATCGGAAGTCCCGTGGTGCCCACGCGCGCCTGTTGCGTTCGTTCGCGCCGCGTGCGCGCGAAGGTGACATCGGCCCCCCAGCGACCACGCGCCCACCCCGTCCGACCAAAGAGGGACAGCTGGTCACCGTCACCGACGTCGCGCGGGTCGCGCGTGGAGAACTGCTGTCCTCCGACCTGCAGCACCTGCCCACCCCCGAAGCGCCGGCCGTAGTACCCGCGGTAGGCGTTGGTCTGGAGGTCACCGTTGCCGATGTCCACGCGGGTTGCCGGGGTGATGCTCCGCACGCGCCACGTTTGCAGGAAGACGCGCGTCTCGAACGCGCCACGTTCCACCCGCACTTCCTCGATGGGCCACAACGGGATCACGGAGAGGTCGAGGATCCCGCCGTTGCGCTGGTCGAGGTTGTCGAGCTCGATGCCGTCCTGGAAGATGCGCACCGCGGAGAAATCCCCCAGGAACGCGGCGTGCTCCGGCGAGGCAATCCATCCCGTGCGGAACACGGTCAGGCCGGGAACGGACTCCAGCAGGTCGCCTAACGTGAGCGCGCCACTCTTCCCGATCGCCGTCCGATCCCAGTGGAGGACGCCGGGGTGCTCGGTGAGCCGCGGCATCTCGGCCGCCGGGGTCGCCACCTTGATGGAGTCGGCGCGTCGCTGCTGCTCGCGGATGATCGCGAGGTCCTCCTTCATGAGGGAGTCGGAGCGCAGGGAGTCGAGGCGGACGCGACGCAGCGAGTCCGCCCGCGCCCGCGCGACGGAGTCGGCCTTGAGCGTATCGGGCAGGGCCCGCACGCTGTCCCGCGCCTGCGCGCCAGCCGCGCTCTGCAAAACGGCCCCGACCAGGAGGCCGAGGCCGGTCCTGAGCCCCCAGCCAGCCATCCGGGTCAGTGGGCGCGTCCTCGGACGAATTCCACGAACGTCCCGACCGGCACACCCGTCGCACCGACAGGCATGATGGTCAGGTCGCTTTCGGAATACGCCGTGCCGGCGATGTCCAGGTGCACCCATGGATAGTCCACGAACTCGTTCAGGAACGCGGCCGCCGTCAGGGCGCCCGCGGCGCGGCCGCCGGTGTTCTTGATGTCGGCGACCACGGATCGGATCTGTTCCTTGTACTCGTCCGTGAGCGGAAGTTGCCATGCGGGTTCCGACGCCCGCCGCGAGGCCGCAATCACCTCAGCCATGAGGGCGTCATCGTTGCCCATGGCCCCGGTGGTGCTGTTCCCGAGGGCGACGACACACGCGCCGGTGAGGGTGGCCGCATCGATCACCGCGGCCGGGTGATACTGCTTGACCCAGTGCAGGACGTCAGCGAGCACCAGGCGCCCTTCGGCATCCGTGTTGATGATCTCGATGGTCTTGCCGGACGACGCGCGGACGATGTCGCCGGGCTTCACGGCAACCCCGCTCGGCATGTTGGTCGTCGCGCCGAACACCCCAACGACGTTCTGCTTGAGGCCGAGTCGGGCGATGGCTTCCATCGCGCCAATCACGCCGGCAGCCCCGCACATGTCGAACTTCATGAACTCCATACGCTCGGCCGGCTTGATCGAGATGCCGCCGGTATCGAAGCAGAGTCCCTTCCCCACGAGGATGATCGGCGCCTGCCCCTTGGGGCCGCGGCCGTATTCGATCGCGACGAGCTTGGGATCCTGCGGCGTTCCCTGCGCGACGCAGAGGAACGAACCCATGCCTTCGCGCTCCATCTCCTTTCGCCCGAGCACGGTGACCCGGAGCTTGTGCCGCTTGCCGAGGTCGCGCGCCGTGTCGGCGAGCAGGTCGGGCGTGCACACGTTGCCCGGCATGTTGGCGAGGCGACGCGCGAGCGCATAACCCTCGCCGAGCGCCGCGGCCGATTCGAGCGCCAGGGTGGCTTCGCTCGCATCATCGACGAGGAAGGTCACCGAACTGAGCGGCGCGCGACGGTCCGCCTCGGGGACCGGCGTCTTCATCTCGAGGTATTCCCAGGCGCCGTGCTGCACACCGATCGCGGCTTGCTCGAGTTCCGCCGGCGTCCAGCCAGACGCGACAATCGTGAGGGCGCCGACCCCGGCGCGATGCGCCTGTCGTCCGGCGAGTGCCGCCGCGCGACGCAGCGCGGCTCCCTTCGACGTCGCGGCCCCCATCCCGACGAGCAACACCCGACGCGGACCGCGAGATCCACCCACGATGTGGAGTTGCTCGTCACGACCACCCCGGAAGTCCCGGCGGTCAAAGGTCCGCTTGAGTGCGCCACCCAGCGCCTTGTCCAACTCGCGAAGGTCGGATGGCATGCTCCCACCAGAGGGGAGCAGGCACGCCAGCATCGGGGTGTTCGCAGACGCCGCGCGGCCAGCGCGCGCACTCAGGGCAAGGGACATGTCGGGAGGAGCGAGAAGTGCAGCGGGAACAACGCGCGTAAGCTATTGGCGTCCGCGCGACAGCCACAAGCGACGAGCGTCACGCCACGCGGTCCGGCAGCGGCGCCCCAGCCAGCCACGCCGCGATGTTGGCAATCGCGCGTTCCCCCATGGCCACGCGACTCTCGACGGTGGCGCTGCCCAGGTGCGGCAAGGTCACGATCCGGGGGTGTGCGAGCAGCGCCGGATTCACCTGCGGCTCCCCGTCGAACACGTCGAGTGCGGCGCCCCCAAGGTGCCCGCCGCCGAGGGCGTCCAGCAGCGCCGCTTCGTCCACCACGTCACCACGCGACGTGTTGACCAGGTACGCGCCCGGTCGCATGGCCGCGAGCGTGTGCGCGTTGATGAGGTGGCGGGTTTCCGGTGTCGCCGGGCAATGCACGGAGACGAACTCGGTGGACGCGAGCAGTGCGTCGAGTGTGGGATGCCACTGGGCCTCGAGCGTGGCTTCGTCGGCCAGCGGGAGCCGCGTTCGCGACCAGTAGTGCACCGACATGCCGAAGCCGAATCGCGCCCGCTGGGCCACGGCACGCCCGATGCGCCCCATCCCCACGATACCTAACGACTTGCCGGAGACGCGCGTGCCAAGGAGGTGGGTCGGTCGCCATCCGGTCCAGCGGCCGGCGCGCAGTTCCTGGTCGCCCTCCCACGCGCGTCGTGCGATGGCGAGCATGAGGAGGATCGTCAGGTCCGCGGTGTCTTCCGTGAGGACCCCGGGGGTGTTGGAGACCGGCAGCCCCACCCGACGACACGCGGCGAGGTCGATGTGGTTCGTCCCGGCGCCGAAGTTGGCGAGGAAGACCGCACGGCGCGTCGGGCGTTCGATCAGTTCCGCGTCCAGGCGGTCGGTGAGCGTGCAGAGGACGATGTCGTACGTGTCGAGGGCGCGACCCAGTTCCTCGCGGCTCAGCTGGCGATCATCGGGACTCAGGACCGCGCCGTACCGATCGCGAAGGACGGCCTCGACCGGCGCGGGGAGGCTGCGGGTGACGATGATCGAGGGTGACGGCATGATGTCCCGGAACAAAGAGGAGCGGCGCACCCTGCGATGCGCCGCTCCAAAGAATGCCCAGGACGAGAGTCGAACTCGTAAGGGCCGAAGCCCGGCGGATTTTGAGTCCGCTGCGTCTGCCAGTTCCGCCACCCGGGCGCCCCGATGAGGGTAGGCACCCGGCGGCCGAACCTCAAGGGCTCAGGCCCCCGGTCGACGCGGGCGGCGCATCCCCGGGCCGATCGGCCCGTCCGGGGGTGGGCCCCCGCGACGCTCGCGCATCTCGTCCATCTGGCGACGCAACTGCTCCTGCATGCCGATGTACTTGGCCCGCTGGACGGGTGACAGGAACTGCCGCAGCTCGCGCTGCTCCTGCTCGAACAGCTCCAGGCGACGGCGTTCGACGCGCAGGTGACGATCCAGCAGATCCTCCACCACCGCATCCGTGGCGGTGGAATCGGGGTGCAGCACGCGACGCATCTCGCGACGGATCGCGACATCCTCGCGGAGCAACGACCGCCGATCACCCTCGAACCGGCTGTTCACCTCACCGAGCTTGCGGAGCTGCTCGTCGGTCAGCGACAACCGCTCGCGCATGACGGACGCGAGGCGCTGGCGAAAGCGCTCCTCGAGCCGGCCACGATCGGGCGACTCCTGCCGGTCGCGCGCACGCACCTGGCCGTGGGCATCCCCCACGGCGACCAGGCCTAACGCGAGTCCAACCACGAACCGTACCATGACTAGTTCCCTCCGGTCTCACCGGTGATCCATCTCGACTGCCGGGACGCCTCGGGCTCAGCACGCGGCGCCACCTCGATTGTCTCGAGGTTCCCGATCAGCGCCTCGAGGTCTTCGTCGGCAAGGTCATCGAGCCCCCCACCGGCCGTGAGCCGCACCGGTGCCACCGCGGCTGCCGGCGGCACCGCCGTGGGCGTGTCGCGCGTCACGACGACTTGCGGGACCTGCGCGGTATCGATGACCGGTTCGTTGCGGAACGAGCGCACCGCCGTGGCGACCGACGTCGCGCCGAGCACGACGAAGGTGATCGCCGCGGCCCAGCGCCAGCGGACCGGCCGGGGCGCGGCCTGTACGCGGGCGCGCGACACGGCCGCCGCGATCGCGGCATGATCCAGCCGCGGGGTCGGGGCGGCGGTGAGCACGGCGCGCGCCGTCCGCAACACGTCGAGTTCATCCCGACATGCCTCGCACCCCGCCAGGTGCTGCTCGACGACGGTGACCTCGGCAGGACCCAGGCGACCGTGCAGCAACTCCGGCAGCTGTTCCCGGATCTCGATGTTTTCGCAATCACGCATTGAGCCGCTCCTTCACTTGCCGCAGTGCGTTGTGGTAGTGCACCCGGGCCGCCCCTTCCGTGGTCCCCGCGACCCCGGCAATCTCCTTGTAGGACAACCCCTCGTTCACGCGCAGGACGAACACTTCACGCTGCGTCGGCGACAGGGTCGCCAACGCCTCCCGCATGCGCTGCTGCGACTCGTCGGCGATCACGATGTCCAGCGCATCGTACTCGGTCGCCGCATCCCCCTCCCGCACCTCCTCGGCCTCGGGGTGCCGCCGCCGCGCGCGTCGTGCATCCGAGACCAGGCGTCGTGCAATCGTGAACAGCCAGGTCCGGAGCGAACTCTCCCCCCGAAACGACGCCAGCGCCCCGAACGCTCGCACGAAGGTGTCCTGGACGACGTCCTCCACTCC
>JAEUJK010000069.1 GCA_016794735.1 Gemmatimonadota bacterium
GCGGCGGCGAGGACGAAGGTGAGGTCACCCGCCGGGCCGGGCCATGGGGCCGTGACGAGCTTGCGATATTCATAGATGAAGTCGCTGAGCGCGGAGAGGAACATCCCGGCCCCCAGCCACTGCGGCCACCCCCGCATTCCCGCCGGAACCGGGCGATACACCAGCACGGCCGCGCCGAAGACGATGAGCAGCTCGGTCGGGAAGAGGGGGCCCAACGAGGCGAGCGTCTCCCACGCCGACGCCCGGACCGGCTGCATGCGCACCACGAAGTACCACTGCAACGCGGCGGCCGCGACCACCACGAGGACGCTGTCGATCGCGAGGCGGACGCGCATCCCGCGCTCGCGGGGGAACTTGGCCAGGAGGGCGAGCCCCAGCAGTGCGAGTGGATAATACGACCAGTAGAGGCCCCAGCTCGTGTAGTAGAGGACCGGGTACCGCTCCCAGTCCGGGATGACCACCACGAGGTACGACAGCCCCGGGGCGATCCACGCCGTGCCGAGGATGGCGAGGCTGAGACGTTCTCGCGCATCGAGCAGGCCGGCCCGGCCGGCCCGCGCCAGCATCATCCCCGGGACGAAGTACGCGCCAAGCGAGACGATGTCGTTCGCGACGTTGCGGGGAACGACACCAAGGACCATGAAGAGGACCCACACGGTGTACAGCGCCGCATAGGTCCAGGTGGCCACGAGCAGGCGACGATCGCTGGGCATCTTACGGGAGGATATCGCCGCGGAGGCGTTCGCGTGAGGCGCGACCCCCGAGGCCAGCCGCCTGCGTGCTCGGCGGGTTACATTGCTCCCCCCATGCGAAGCTCCCGGACACCTGCCCTCGGCTTCATCCTCGCCACGCTGCTCATCGACGTGGCGGGGCTGGGCATCATTATCCCGGTGATGCCGAAGTTGATCACCGAACTCACGGGTGAGCCGATCAGTGCGGCCGCGCGTTGGGGCGGTTGGATGACGTTTGCGTACGCGGCCACGCAGTTTCTCTGCGCGCCGATCATGGGTGGGCTCAGCGATCGCTTCGGGCGACGACCGGTCCTGCTCGCGTCGCTGTTTGGCTTTGCGCTCGACTACGCGTTCATGGCGGTGGCACCCACCATCACGTGGTTGTTCGTGAGTCGTGTCATTGCGGGGGCGCTCGGTGCGAGCTTCACGACGGCGGCGGCTTACATCGCGGACGTGTCGCCGCCGGAAAAGCGGGCGCAGAACTTCGGGATGATCGGGGCCGTGTTCGGCCTCGGGTTCATCCTCGGGCCGCTCATGGGTGGGCTGCTCGGTCCGTATGGTGCCCGCGTGCCGTTCATTGCGTCGTGCGGGCTGACGCTGGTGAACTGGCTGTTCGGGTTCTTCATCCTGCCGGAGTCCCTCAAGCCGGAAAACCGGCGCGCCTTCGATTGGAAGCGGGCGAACCCGGTCGGTTCACTCGCCGGGTTGCGTCGCCATCCAGTGATCCTCGGGCTCGTGGCGTCGCTCGTGCTCGTGAACATCGCGGCGCACGCCGTGCAGTCCAACTGGTCGTACTACACCATCGAGAAGTTCCACTGGTCGGAGCGCACGATCGGCGCATCGATCGCCGTCATTGGACTGGCGATCGCGCTGGTGCAGGGCGGGTTGATCCGCGTGGTGATCCCGCGGTTGGGCCAGCAGCGCAGTGTGTACACCGGGCTCGCGTTGTACAGCCTCGGGTTCTTCCTGTACGCGACGGCCACCACCACGTGGCAGATGTTCGCGTACACGTTCGTCTATTGCCTCGGCGGGATCGCGGGTCCGGCGATCCAGGGCCTCATCTCGGGTTCGGTGCCGGCGAACGAGCAGGGGGAGTTGCAGGGGGCACTCACGAGCCTGATGAGCTTCACGACGATCTTCGGGCCGCTCATCATGGCGAACGTCTTCTCGTTCTTCTCCGAGGCCGGGACGCGCCACTATTTCCCTGGCGCCGCCATGGCGTTAGGCGGCGTGTTGACGCTGACCTCGGCCCTGCTCGCCCGCAGCTCGCTGCGGCGGACGACGCGCCCGGCCGCCTGACGGCTCAGGGGACCGGGCGCACCATCGCCTGCGCGGCCTTGATCGCGGCCCAGGCGTTGACGACGCCCCCCGTGCGCGAGAGGCTCCCGAAGGGGACCTTCTCATCCGGGGTCCCCGGGCGCACCACCATCGCGTCCTTGTAGGACGTGGCGCTTTCCATGATGATCCGCTTCACCTGGCTGGCGGTGAGCGACGGGAAGTGGCCCATCAGCACGGCGGCGAGCCCGCTCACCACCGGGGCGGCCATGCTCGTGCCGCTCTGGCGGGAGTACCCGCCGCCCGGCACGGTGCTCAGGATGTCCTCGCCGGGGGCGAAGACGTCCACCTGCTCCTTCCCGTAGTTGGAGAACGGTGCGGCGAGGTGCTCGCCACCCTTCCAGGATGAGGCGCCAACCTCGATCCAGGTCTCGGCGCGGCCGCCCGAGGAATACGTCGGCTGCGGAAAGTTGGGCTCCGTGGCGAGGTTCGCGCCGTCGTTGCCGGCGGCGTGCACGAGCAGCACCCCCTTCGACACCGCGTACCGGACGGCCTCGTCGATGGCCCCCTTGTCCGGGGAGATCCCCTTCCCGAAGCTCATGTTGATGATGTGCGCGCCGTTGTCCGCGGCGTAGCGGATCGCGGCCGCGACGTCCTTGTCGCGTTCGTCGCCGTCGGGCACCGCACGCACGGCCATGATGCGCACGCCGGCCGCGACGCCATCGATCCCGGTGCCGTTGCGCGCCGCGGCGATGATCCCCGCGACATGCGAGCCGTGCTTGGCATTCGGCCCCGTGACGTTGCGGTTGCCGTAGCGCCGCTCGGCCAGGTTGGTGGGGTCGTCACCGACGATGGCGCGCGGGTTGAACTCGGTGTTGTACCCGTAGGTGAGCTGCCCCTCGATATCGTCCTTGGCCTCGGCGATGGCTTCCGGCGAGATCCCGGCCTGGGCCATGCGCAGGAACATCGATCGGGCGTTCCGCACGCTGTCACTGGTGGCCGCGAGCGCCTCGACCCGTTGGGCGGTGAGCGAGTCACCGCCGAGTGCGGCGCGCAGCGTGCGTGCGGTGCGCGTCATGAGGTCGTCGACGGCCTTGATCTGGCCAGCCTGGGCCTGGAGCTCGGCGCGCTTGGCGGTATACCGCGTGGCGATGTCGGTACAGCGAGCGCGCGTGGAGTCCGCGACGCCGGCCGCGGGCAAGGCGAGGCACTGCGCGTGCTGCCGCGTGAGCTCGAGGGTGTCCCAGTTCACGTCACCCTTCGCACCGCCGATGAAGTTCCAGCCCCAGGTGTCGTCGGCATAGCCGTTGTTGTCATCGTCGCGCCCGTTGGCCGGCTGCTCGCGCGTGTTGGTCCAGAGCACCGACGCGAGGTCGGTGTGGGCCGTGTCCACGCCACCGTCGATGACCGCGACCACCACCTGGCGCAGCGGGGCACGTCCGCCGAGCAACTCCCGCTCCGCACGTCGCAAGCTGATCCCGGCGACCCCATCAGCGGTGGGATCGAGCAACTGCCAGTCGTCGGCGGCGGACTGCGGCGATGGCGCGGCCACGCTGGGGGTGGCCACCGGCTGTGGTGCGGTGGCGACCGTGGCCGTCGCGGGGGCACACGCGACGAGGGTGAAGACCAGGAGTGAGGCGTGGCGCGACATGCCGGTGGCGTTGCAGGGTGGGTGATGGAGCATTCCCGAGGTCGCGGAATCTAGGTGGGAGCCCAACGCGACGCCTGTCGTGGTGGGACGAACAGCGCGGGCCAACCGATGGGCCGTCGGTCGTGTCCAAAACCGGCGACGCCGTCGCCGCGTAGGCCGCACATCCCCATCGACCCCCATGCGATCCATCTCCCTCGCGTTCCGCACCCTCTTTCGGACCCCGTTCGTGACGGCGGTCGCCGTGGTCTCACTGGCGCTCGGGATCGGGGCGAACGCGGGGATCTTCTCGCTGTTCAACCAGATCCTCGTGCGGTCCCTCCCGGTCCGCAATCCGCGGGAGCTGGTGAACCTCAAGGCGCCGGGGCCGCTGCAGGGATCCACCTCGTGCAACCAGGCGGGGGATTGCGACGAGATCTTCAGCTATCCGATGTTCCGCGACCTCGAGCGGGCCCAAACGGGGATGGCAGGGCTCGCCGCACATCGTGGGATCGGGGCCAACGTTGGCGTGCGCAAGCAGACGCGCAGCGGCACGGCGGTCCTGGTCTCCGGGCAGTACTTCTCGACCCTCGGGGTCCAGCCGTTCCTCGGTCGGCTGCTCGGGCCGTCGGATGACGAGACGATTGGCGCACATCCGGTCGCCGTCCTCAGCTACCGCTACTGGTCGACCACCCTCGGCGCGGATCCGACCGTGCTGAACGAGCAGGCCGTCGTGAATGGCCATGCGATGACGATCGTCGGGGTGGCACCGCCGGGGTTCGACGGCATCACCATGGGCGACGTGCCGGACCTCTTCGTGCCGATCTCCATGCGGGCCGAAGTCACCCCCGGCTTCAACGGGTTCGAGAATCGCAAGAACTACTGGATCTACATGTTTGGCCGCCGTGCGCCGGGGCAGACCGTGGCCCAGGCCGCTGCCGCGTTGAACCGCGTGTTCAAGCCGATCATCGCGGACGTCGAGGTGCCGCTGCAGGAGGGATTCAGCGAGACGACGATGGCGCGCTTCAAGGCGCGCGAGATCCAGCTCGATGATGGGCGGCGCGGGCAGTCGTCGTTTCACAAGGAAGCGAGGACGCCGCTCGCGATGTTGTTCGGGGTGACCGCCATCGTGTTGCTCATTGCCTGCGCCAACATCGCCAACCTGCTGCTCGCCCGCGGGGCGGGCCGGGCCACGGAAGTCGCCGTGCGGATGTCGTTAGGCGCGCAGCGGTACCAGGTGGTGGGGCAACTGCTCGTGGAGGCGTGCCTGCTGGCCCTCCTCGCCGGGGCCGCGAGCCTGCTCGTGGCCAAGTGGACCCTGTCGGCGCTGTCGGTGCTGCTCCCCGGCGAGGCGTCGACCATCCTGGCGTTGCGCCTCGAATGGCCGGTGGTGGGCTTTGCCGCTGGCTTGTCGCTGGTGACCGGACTGCTCTTCGGCTTGTTCCCGGCGCTGCACAGCACACGCCCCGACCTGATCACCGCCATCCGCTCCAGCACGGGCCAGGCCTCGGGGGCGCGGGCGGCCTCACGATTCCGCAGTGCGCTGGTGACGGCACAGATCGCCCTCGCCATGACGCTGCTCACGTGCGCCGGGCTCTTTATCCAGAGCCTCCGCAACGTCAATCGTGTGGACATCGGCGCCAAGGTCGACCAGATGATCACCTTCCGTGTGAGCCCGGAGTTGAACGCGTACTCCGGTTCGCGCAGCGCCGTGTTCTTCTCGCGATTGGACGAGGAGCTGCGCGCGATCCCGGGCGTGACGGGCGTGACGTCGGCGATCGTGCCGTTCCTTGCCGGCAGCAACTGGGGGACGAGTGTGTCGGTCGAGGGGTTCAAGGATGGCCCGGACGTGGACAGCAACGCGCGCCTCAACAAGGTCGGTCCCGGCTACCTCTCGATCATGGGGATGCCGCTCATGGGCGGTCGCGAGTTCACCACGGCCGATATCGCGGGAGCGCCGCAGGTCGCGATCGTGAATGAGACCTTTGCGAAGAAGTTCGGGCTCGGGCGCAACGCCGTGGGAAAACGCATGGCCACCAGCACCGGCGCGGGAACGGACCTCAACATCGAGATCGTCGGCCTCATGCAGGACGGCAAGTACAGCAGCGTGAAGGACGAGGTCCCGCCGCTGTTCTTCACGCCGCAGCAGCAGGACACGACGCTGGGAGAAATCTCCTTCTATGTGCGCGCGGCGGGTGACCCGGCGGCCATCATGCGGGCGATCCCCGCCGTGGTGTCGCGCCTGGACCCGGACCTCCCGGTGGAGGACCTCAAGACGATGCCCCAGCAGATCCGCGAGAACGTGTTCATCGACCGGATGATCGGGACGTTGTCCACGGCGTTTGCGGTGCTTGCCACGCTCCTTGCGGCGATCGGGTTGTACGGGGTGCTGGCCTACACCGTCGCGCAGCGCACCCGCGAGATCGGCGTGCGCATGGCGTTAGGCGCCCACGGGCGCACGGTGCGGGCGATGGTGCTGCGCCAGGTGGGGTGGATGACGGCGATCGGTGGCGTGCTGGGGCTGGCCGCTGCGGCAGCGCTCGGACAGGCAGCACGTTCGCTGCTGTACGGGCTCAAGGGGTACGACCCGGTGGTGCTGGGCGCGTCCACGGTGTTGCTCACGGTGGTGGCGCTGGGGGCGGGCTACCTGCCCGCCTTGCGCGCGTCTCGCGTGAACCCGATGACGGCCCTGCGCTACGAATAGGCGCCGGGGCCGGCCGCCTGCGTGGCTGCATGCCATCGTTGGACCCTGCGTTGGGCGACGCCGGGTCGCAGCTTACGGCACGGGGACCCCGGTGAAGTGCGCGGTGAACAGGACCGGGCTTTGGTCAGGCGGGCCGGCGCAGGGGAGCTGCTTCCAGCTGCGCACATACCCGGTGATGGTGCCCGAGATGCCTCCCGGTGACTTGGTGGCGGTGATCGTGAAGAGGTAGCGATTCAGGCACGGGCTGGCCTCGAGGTAGGTCGCCTTGCCGGTGATCGTGCCGGAACTCGCGCTGCCCGTCCAGGAGAACGCACCCTCGATCGTCGTCCCCGATGTGTTCACGGTGTGGGCCATGGGCTGCGTGAGGGCGCCGGCTTGCCAGGCGACACTCCCGCCGGTGGCGGGGTTGCGCTGCAGGTAGACCCCGGGGGTCGGCCACGGGCCGGTGCCGCTGGTCGCCGTGGGAAAGGCGAAGAGCACCCACGCGCCCGGGTTCTGGCGCATGTCCCCGATCTCGTTGAACCAGCAGCAGGTCCCGACCTGGGCAAAACTCGTCAGGCGCCACTGCATCGGGCGAGGTGCAGGGAAGCGGGCCTTGCGTACCGCCAGCACCGAGTCGTCGGCGGCTCGCAGCACCTCGACGCGGACGGGGATGGAATCCCCGACCGACTGGGCGGGCGTGAGTGTCACGCGAACGGTGAGGCTGCCGCTCGTTTGGACGAGGGGAGTCGCCCCCTCGCCAAAGGTCCAGCGGACACGATGGGGCGGGAGCGTGGGGCCGCTGAGGGTCACGTGCCAATCCGCTGCACTGTTGTAGTCCCAGCTCGCCGGGGCGTGGGGCGCGAGGCGCCAGCGCTTGAGCCGCAACCACCGGAAGTCCAGCCAGCGGGCATAACTGCCATCCGACTCGCTCACGAGGAAGCCGACCCGGTCGTCTCGCGATGTGGTGTCCGCCAGGAGGGCACCACTGGGCGCAGTGGAACCGATGTTGGCGAGCGGTGTGCTCCCGGCCACGAGCGCTGCAAAGGGGGCCACGCCCTTCGCTGCGAGCGGAGAGGTGAGCAAGGGGAGGAGGCACGCGCCGCACTCCACCCAGAGTTGGGTAGTGTCCTGGGTGGCGTAGATGACGGTGTCCTCGACGAACCCGCCACGTGCGCGCACCCGCACCGACTGGTCCAGTTGGTCCTGGCCAAGCACGGGACGCACGTACCCGGCGGGATACCGGCCCGCCTCCCAGTCGGCGAGCGCCGCGGTGATGTCCGGGACATTGACCAGCTGCATCGTCGATGCGATCGACAACCATTGGGCTGGCGTCGAGACGGGCGTCCGGTTCGTCACGAAGGTGACGACGGAGAACGGGGCGAACTGGCCGTTGCTGAACGGTACGCTGAAGGTCGAGTCTCCCGGTTGCCAGGGATTGGCCAGGGCGACGTGTCCGCCCGCGGCGCGGTACGCCACGAGCGGCACCCAGCCCTGGTTGCCGACGGCTGCAAAGGCGAGTTGGGGAAGGCCGGTGATGTACAAGGCCGCCTTCAGCCAGTCGTGCGCGAGCTGGTCGGCGATGGTCGCACGGGTGGTGAGCCGCAGGGCGAGCACCGACGCCACCAGTTGGTCGGGCAGGGCCTGGCCCAGGTCGGCGCCCGCGCGAAACCCGACGCGGTTGCTGTTCGGGACGCCCGCCACCTGGCGATGGAGGCCATGGAGCGGGGCGAGCCCCGGCACCGTCATGCGCGCCAACGACGACAACACGAGTCCTGCCGGCATCGCCGATCCGGCGGCCGGGTCCTCGACGGCCTGGGGAAGGGGAAGGAATTCCCAGTCGTCGCGCCCCGGGACGAAGTTCGAGAACTGGTCCTTGTCCAGCTCGGCCACCGGGACGGCGGAAACGACCACCTGGGCCGCGTACCCCGTGTTCGTGGTGCGCGCGGCCACCGTCGCCCGCGCACTGGTGACCGACGGTCCCGACCTGATGGCGCTCGCGTCGAAATGGAAGGCGACGGCCGTGACGCTGGTGCTGTCGGCGTCGACCAGCGGCAGCACATCGATGGCGCCGCTCGCCGAGTCGCGCATCACGACGACGGGACGGGTGCCGGCGGGGACACGGGCAGGTAGCGTTAGGCGCATCGGTGCGCGCGCCCTGCCAGCGGCACTCCGCCGGATCACCACCATGGCGCCGATGGGATGGACACCCCTTCGCGCGGGCCATCCCTGGGGGCTGCGCTGTTCGATGGACCAACGCGCGGGGGAAGGGAAGGCGTTCGCCGGTACCTCGAGTCGTGTGCCGGCAAGCGGACCTGCGCTGATGGACAACGTGCCTGACGCAAAATCGGCCTCGGCCACGGCGCGCGCCGGGACCGCGGCGGTGGCGACGAATCGCACGGGAGGAAGCGATCCCGCGGTTGCGACGAGTACGTGCCGCCCCTCATTCGGCCCCAGAACCCAGGACCCGACCGCCGCCACGCCGTCGGCGCCGGTCGTGACCGTGGCTTCCGTTACCGTGCCGCCTCCGGAGTCCACGGCAAAGGTGACCGCGACGGAGGCGACGGGTGCCCCGTTGGCTGCACGCGCGACCACGGCCGGTCGAACGGACGTTGCGGTACGCGGTTCCGCCGCTTGCTCCCCGCCGGCCTGCACAACCAGCGCGACGGCCTGCGGTGGTGGCGCCGGTGGCTCCGTGGTGGGTGATCCCGGGTCCCCGCCACACGCGACGAGCGTGAGCCAGATGAGGTGGGGGCGACGACCGAGCATGCGACACTCCGGGAAGGATCCGCCTCAAAGCGAAAAGGCGCGCCGGATTGGCTCATCGCGCGGTGGGATCACCTCCGACGGCGCGGAGCCGGTCCCTGGCCTCCAAGGTGCGGGGGTGGGAGGGACCGAGGGCCTTGGACAGTCCCTCGAAACCGCTTCGGGCGATGGCACGCGCGTCGGCGTGCCGCCCGAGGGCGCGGTAACACACCGCCGTGCCACTCTCGAGATTGTGGATGAACCAGTGGCCGGCCGGGAGCTGCCGCCGGCGGATGTCGAGTGCCCGCTCGAGGAGGGGTGTCCCCTCGGCAGCCTTGGCTCGTTCGCAGAGCAGCAGGCCAAGGAGGGAGAGGGTGGGCGCCTGTTGCAGGTGGTCAGGCGGCAACGCAGCCGCCAACACCCGCACGGCCTCGCGCAGGTCGCGTTCCGCCGCGTCGAAGTTGCCGCGGCGTCGACGGATGTCTGCAAGCCCCGTCAACACCGCGCCGTACGTGACGTGCCGGTCGCCAAACGCCGCTTGTGCATGCGTGACCGCCACCAGCTGCAGGGAGTCGGCCGCCGCGAGTGAGTCTTCCAGTTTCAGCGTGTTGGCGAGGTTGGCGAGGGGCGCCACCAGGCTCGCGCGGGCTGCGCTGGACCACGGCGTCGCGCTCATGATGGCCTGCCGGTACCGAGCACGTGCACCGACCGCATCCCCCTGGTGCTCGCGCACCAGGCCGAGGGTGTTGTGCGTGTTGACCATGTCGAGCGGACGCACGCCAGCCGCGCTTCCGATGGCGAGCGCCTCGAGCAGCACGGGCTCGGCTTCCTGCAGGCGTCCCACGTTGAACAGCAGGTTGCCGAGGTCGCTCAGCGCGCCGGCGAGTGCGCCATCCTCGGTGCCGCGATGTGCGCGAAGGATGGTGATCCCCGCGCGAAACAGCGATTCGGCCGCTGCGCTGCGCCCGACGGCTGCTTCGAGGCGCGCGAGTGCGAGTTGGCTGCGCGCGGTCTCGGGGTCCGACGGGCCGAGCGCATCGGTACTGCGCTGGACGGCGACACGGAGCAACACTTCTGCGGTGTCGTAGACGCCCAGGGTCGTGTAGGTCGTGCCTAACGTGCGTTCGATGTCGGCGCGCGTCGCGGCGTCCGTGACCTCGCCGGCGCGCAGGCGGGCGACGGTGTTGCCCAGCAGGTCCAGTACCCGGGCCTCGCGCCCTTCCTGTGACGGATCAGGCGCCGTCAGCATCTCTCGCACGAAGCCCGCGAACGCCTCGGCGCGCGCGCGTTGGGCGGAGGTCCGCCGCGCCTGCCACACCGTGGTGGCGACGCCGCCAATGAGGGCGAGGCCTGCCAGCGCGGTGGCGACCACCGCGGCGCGATGGCGGGCCACGAACTTGGAGATGCGCTCCCGCCGGGTGACCGGCCGCGCGGCAAGTGGATGTCCGGCGATGAAGCGATCGAGGTCATCAGCCAGCGCTGCTGTCGATGTGTAGCGGGCGGACGGCGCCTTGGCCAGCGCACGCGCGAGGATCGCGTCGATGTCGCGCCCCAGGCCACTGGGTGGTGGCGCGTCCTCCAGGAGGCGCCGTCGCACCTCGAGACCCGTGTCACCCGCCGCACGAAACGGATGGCGTCCCGTCAGGACTTCATAGAGGACGAGCCCGAGTCCATGGATGTCGCACGCCGTGCTCACCGGGTCGCCGAGCAGTTGCTCCGGGCTCGCGTAGGCCGGCGTGTAGGGCAGCACCTCACCCTGGGTGCGGTCGTCGCCGCCATCGGCGCTGTCCTCCAGCACCTTCGCCACGCCGAAGTCGAGCAGTCGAACGACGCCATCCGGACCGACGAGGATGTTGGCGGGCTTCAGGTCGCGATGCACCACGAGCTGGCGGTGCGCGTAGTCGAGCGCCTCGCAGACCTGCCGGACGAGCCGGAGTCGCGCGTGAACGGGAAGGGCGCGCTGCGCGGCGAACGTGTGGATGGGCACCCCTTCCACGAACTCGAGCGCAAAGAACGGGACCCCGTCGGCGGTCACGCCGCCGTCCAGCAGGGTGGCGATGTTGGGATGTTCGAGGCTCGCGAGGATCCGGCGCTCGCGACGGAAACGACGCATCACGCGCTCCGTGCGTGCTCCCAGCGCGACCAGCTTGATCGCGACACGCTTGTGAAAGTCGCTGTCCACGCGGCGCCCCTCGTAGACGGCGCCCATGCCACCGCGGCCGACTTCACGCACCACTTCATAGGGGCCGATCCGCATGCCGGGGCGGGCTTCGGCCAACAGGTCGGTGACCGTCTCCTCGTGCAGGAGGTCGAAGGCCGTGCCAGCGAAGCGCCCCCCTTCGCGCTCCAGGGCGTCCAGCAGGGACTCGACCTGCGTGCGGATCTCCGGCGGCTCGGTGGCCAGGCGTGCGGTTCGCGCGGCGGCACCGAGCGGGAGCGTCTCGTCGAAGAGTTGGGTGATCCGCTCCCACTCACCCACGGAGCGCGACGGATCCATCACGCGTCGAGCTCCCGCTGGAGCCAGGCACGCGCGAGCAGCCAGTCGCGCTTGACCGTGGCGGTCGAGATGTCCATGACGCGCGCGGTCTCCTCGATCCCTAACCCGGCAAAGAAGCGGAGTTCGATGACGCGGGCCTGCCGCGCGTCGCGCTGCGCGAGGGCATCGAGGGCGGCGTCGACGGCAATGACATCATCGAGGGAGGGACCTTCGGTGCGTGTCTCGGCATCGAGTGCCGCGGCGCCGTCGCGCTTGGCGGCACGGCGGGCGCGCGCGTGGTCCACCAGTACCTGGCGCATCGCGCGGGCGGCCACCCGAAAGAAGTGCCCACGATCGGCGAAGGGCTGCGGCACCCCGCCTGCCAGCTTGAGGTAGGCCTCGTGCACGAGCGCCGTCGGTTGCAGCGTATGGTCCGGGCGCTCGCCACGCAGCCGGGCCGAGGCCAGCTGACGCAGCTCCGCATACACGAGCGGGAGCAGGCGCTCAAAGGCCACCGGGTCGTCGCCGACGCGGTGCAGCAGTTCCGTGACGGAAGATCCTTCGGGCTCGGCCATGATCTCGCGACAGTATCATATGGCGAGCCCGGGGGGACGGAAGTTCCGGAGATGGCGGACGCCGCCTTGCCGCGATGTCGGGGATGCCGCCCGGCCCCCCCGACGTCGATCGACGGCGTCCTAACGCCCGGCGGCGAGCCCGTTCCCGCGTGGTTCGCTGACCCCTTCCCACCCGCGCCCGCCCGCGCGGCGGCGGATCGTCTGCGCCCAGCCGAAATCGTACCCCCACGGTGCCGTGCGCGAGGGATGGTGACCCGCGGCCGCCAGCGCGGCCAGCTGCGCGTCCGAATACCCGCCGTCCTCCACGAGCAGGGAGTCCGGGAAGTCCTGCGCATGGAAACGTGGCGCGGTCATCGAGGTGCCTAACGGCAACTGGAAGTCGAGGGCATCGCTCAGGACCTGCGCGACTGCGGTGATGATGCGCGCCCCGCCGGATGCCCCGGTGACGATCACCGTCGCACCCGTGCTGTCGAGGACGATGGTCGGCGTCATGCTCGACAACATGCGCTTGCCCGGGGCAATGGCATTGGCTTCGCCCTGTCGCAGTCCCATCGCGTTCACCACCCCCACCTGCGTGGTGAAGTCGTCCATCTCGTTGTTGAGCAGGAAGCCGGCGCCGCCGACGGTGAGGGCCGAGCCGTAGCCGCCATTGAGCGTGGTCGTGAGGGCCACCGCGTTGCCGCGCGCATCCACGATGCTGAAGTGGGTGGTGTGCTTGCCCGGCACCGGGTCGGCGGGGACTTGCTCGCGACGGTCACCGGCGACCAGTGCGGCGCGCAGGGCGGCCGCCGTGTCCGGGGAGAGGAAACTCGCTTCCGGAATCGACACAAACTTTGGATCGCCAAGCAGGGTGTTGCGGCGCGCGAACGCGTGGCGTTCGGCCCCGGCGAGCATCTGGATCGCCTGGGGGGAGTGCCACCCCATGGCGCCGAGGTCGATGCCCTCGAGGATCCCGAAGATCAGGCCGAGGGTGAGCCCGCCCGAGGAGGCCGGTGGCATGGAGACGATGCGATGCCCGCGATAACTGAACGTGACGGGTTCCCGCCACACGGGTTCATATGCCGCGAGGTCCGCTTCCGTGATGAGGCCGTTGCTGCGCCGCATCTCGGCGGCGATCAACGCGGCAGTTTGTCCACGGTAGAAGCCGTCGCGCCCCGACGCGGCGATCCGTTCGAGGGTCGCGGCGAGGTCGGGATTGCGCATCGTGTCACCCGGCGCAGGACGCTTCCCGCCGGGCAGGTAGACCGCGCGCGTCGAGGCAAACCGCGCGAGGCGTTTCTCGTCCCACTCGAGGTCCTCGAGGTACGCGGCATCGGCGGCGAATCCGTTGCGCGCGAGGTCAATCGCCGGTTGCACCAGCTCGGCCCAGGGGCGGGAGCCGAGCCGCTGGTGGGCCGCCCAGAGGCCGGCCACGGAACCCGGCACGCCGGCCGCCAGCGCGCCGGTGACCGACTGCTCCGTGACCTTGCCATCGGCCCCGACGTACATGTCGCGGCTCGCGCGCCCGGGAGCGACCTCACGAAAGTCCAGCGCGTGCGACGAGTCGCCCATGCGCGAGACGAGGAACCCGCCACCGCCGAGGTTCCCCGCGGTGGGGTAGGTGACGGCCAGCGTGAATGCGACCGTGACGGCGGCGTCGACCGCATTGCCACCAGCGCGCAACACGGCGAGCCCGGCGCGTGTGGCATAGGGCGACGCGCTGACGACCATCTCGGTGTCGGCGCTCGCGACCGTGGCCGGATGCGTCGCCGTCCATGCGGCGGGGAGTTGGGGGGCGGGGCGTTCAGGCGCGGCCGCGGTGCAGGCAGCGACGAGGACGAGCCACGAGTGACGGATCATGCGAGTCGTGAAATGGCGGGCGACCGGAGATCCGGCCGCCCGCCTGGAAGGGGAGTGGCGAAGCCTAACGAGCGAGGAGGAGTTCCGAGCGCATGTAGATGAAGCGTCCGTTGTACCCGAACGGCGAGGAGCCCGGCCACGGGAAGGCGCCGTTGTTCGTGTTCGCCTCGATGAGCACCGGGTCCGGGTAGGTGTTGAACAGGTTCCGGGCACCGAAGGCCACCTTGATGTTGTCGAACCGGTAGCCGACCTCGGTGTCGAACAGCGTCTTGGCGCCGAAGGTCTCGATGCCGTCCAGGCTGCCCTCACGGAAGGTGCCGAAGTAACTCACGCGCCCGAGGGCGTTCAAGCGACCCTGCGTGTAGGTCGTGGCAAAGGCGGCGCGGCTGGCCGGCCGGTTGAACTCGATCGAGTTGATCGTGACCGGGTCGAGCAGCGCGGTGTAGATGGTGTTGGTGCCCTTGAGGATGTTCGGCAGGTCGTCGACGCGCGTGACCTCGTTCTTCGTGTAGTTGTACTGGCCGGTCACGTCGAACGTCCCGCGTGCCGTCGGCTTGCGCCAGTTGATCGTCAGGTCGAGCCCGTTGGTGCGGCTGTCCAGCGCGTTGGTGGGGAACTGCACGCCGGCGATCTGCGTGAGCCCCGAGTCGGCGAGGATCTTCTCCACGACCGGGTCCGAGGTGCCGTCGAAGGTCGCGCCGAGCAGGATGCGGTCGGCGATCGAGATGCGGTAATAGTCCATCGTCACCGAGAAGTTGTTCGTCGGCGACCAGGCAAACCCGGTGGACAGGTTGATGGACGTCTCTTCCTGGAGCGGCTTGGCGCCAAAGATGCGCGAGGCGCGATTCTCGACGGGGAAATTGCCGATTTCCACGAGCACGCCGTTCTGGATCGCGGTCGTCGTGTGCGAGTACCAGCTCTGCGCGAGCCCCGGGGCGCGGAACCCGGTCGAGGCCGCGGCGCGCCACACGAACTCACGAGTTGGCTGGTAACGCAGGGCGGTCTTGGCCGTGATGCGCTGGCCGAAGTCGCTGTAGCTCTCGAAACGCGTCGCGACGTTGACGAGGGTCTTGGCGTTCAGGTTCGTCTCGAGGTCGACGTAGCCACCGACATTCGTGCGCGAGTTTTCACTGGCGTCCGATGGGGCAAACCCCTGGAAGACGGACGAGCCGGCCTGCGCAATCGACGAGGAGTCGCGCGTCTTGTGGTATCCGTTGATCCACGAGGCGCGCTCGCCGGCGACCACTTCATAACTCTCGCGGCGGAACGCGACCCCCATCGCGACGTTGACCGGGTTCGGCATGCCAAGCGCGACCGGCTTGGCCATCGACCAGGTCGCGTTGAACTCACCGCGGCGCAGGCCACCGGCGTCGAACGACGTCTGGTTGGGGATCCCCGGGTCATCCGCCGTCCCGAGGCGTCCGTCCTTGCCCGGTGCGGTTGGCGTCGTCAGGCTCGGCCCCAGCGAGGAGTTGAGCGTGTTGCGCAGGTTGAAGTCGAACGAGTTGTAGCCGTAGGAGATTCCCGCGTCGGTGGCCCAGCCGTTGATCGTGCTTCGAATGCCGGTAGCGGCGGAGTAATCGAGGACGTTCGGCCGGAACTCGGGGAGGAAGCCCAGCGGGTAGATCTCCGGCCAGTTGCGGCCGTTTTGTGGCTTGCGGAAGAACCCGTTGCCCGTGCCGTCGCGATCGGAGACGCCGCCGAAGGCGTAGAACTCGCTCGTGGCCGCTGCATTCAGCGGGAGGCGCAGGTTCGCGAAGGTGTGGATGTCGCGCTCGAGGCCATCGCCCCAGTGCACGTTGGGCTGCGGCACGCCGCTGCGCTTGATGACCACGCGGCAGTTGGCCACCGAGTCCGCGCGTCCGAACAGGTCGCTGAAGGAACCATCGGGGCACGCACGATTGGTGGCGTTGCGCTTGAGCACCTGCCCGAAGAGGCTGAGCGAACCGCGACCGATGGCAAAGCCGGCGCCTCCCGCGACGTCGGCGGTGAGGCCGTCATTCGGGTAGTCCTTGCCCGGCCGGTACTGCCCGATCGACGTCGTGAGGAACGGGGTGAACGCCCCTTCCTTGAGCACCAGGTTCACGACGCCGGCGATGGCATCGGAGCCGTACTGCGTCGACGCACCGTCGCGCAGGACCTCGATGCGCTCGATCGCGCTCGACGGGAACGCGTTGAGGTCGACGCCGCTGGAGCCCGGAGCCGAGCCGTTGGAGAAGACGTTGAGCAGCGCCGTCTGGTGGCGCCGCGAGCCGTTGATGAGGACCAGTGAATGGTCCGGCGACAGGCCGCGCAACGTGAATGGCTTCACGATCTCGGTCGCGTCGGTCACGGCCTGCTTCGGAAAGTTCACCGACGGCGACATCGCGGTGATCATCTCGGTCGTCTCGGTCGTGCCGGTTTGCCGCAGTTGCTCTGTCGTGTAGACGTCGACCGGGACGGCGAGTTCCTCCGCAGCCGTATGGCGGGCACGCGATCCCACGACGACGGACACCGGGGCGAGCTGCGTCGCCGAGCGTCGCATGGTGATGTCGAGGTCCGTCGTGCGGCCTGCGGAGACGGTGGCCGCCACCGAGTCCACCTGGTACCCGAGGGCGCGAACATGGACCATGCGTCGACCGACGGTCACACCGGTGAGCGCGTAGCGGCCAGCGCCGTTCGTGACCGCGCGAGCACCCGAACCTCCAACGGTCAGCAGCGCGCCCACGATAACGGCGCCCGTGCTGTCGGTCACGCGACCGAGGATGGTACCAGACTGTGCGATGGCGAGTCCTGGGGCGGCCATGACAAAGGCCAGGGCGCCCAGCCAAGCCCTGCGCTGCGCCGACACGAGCATCGACCAACCTCCAGCGAAAGGGTGAACGCGCTCGCCTATCGCGGGCGCGCGCGCTAAGAGACAGCTTTATGGTCACGCACGCCAGCCCTGTCGAGCTCAGCCACACGTTGGGCCGGCGCTCCACCTTCCTTCCTTTCGAGAAGATGAATTTCCCGCGCACGCGGTACTTTGGACGCCACCTCACCATGACGGTTGTCGCCACCCTGCTGGTGGGGTGCGGGGGCGGTGAGCGTGCACCGGCCAACGCCGACATTCCCGCGGAGGGGCTGGCCGCGATCGACACCGCCGGCCTGATGGCGCATATCCGCGTCCTGGCCCACGACTCGCTCCTCGGGCGCGCCCCGGGGTCGTTAGGCGAGGACCG
>JAEUJK010000074.1 GCA_016794735.1 Gemmatimonadota bacterium
CGGCTCGGCCACGCCTGACGAGGCGGAGGCGGGGAAGTACGCACTGAGCCGACGCCCGGTGCCCGGCGGGTGCAGCGACACGGCGCCGCCCGACTGGCGCGCGAAGCCGCGCAACGTTGCGAGCGCCATGCCCGACGCCGACTCGGCCAGCGCGACGCCAAAGAAGGGCTCGAACAGGTGTGATCCCATCCCGGCGGCAAACGGTGGACCGCTGTCCGAGATCGTGATCGCCACCCACGTGCCGGGGGGAAGGTTGTCCGGCGTTCCGCTGCGCAGTTCCGGGTTGTGCACCAGCTCAACGGCAAGTTCGATCGATCCTTCACCCGGAATCGACTCAGCCGCGTAGTTGACCAGCGTGACGAGGACCTGCTCGAGTTCATCCCCATCGACCGTCGCGATGGCGGCTTCGGCGAGGGTGACTTCGCGGACTTCGATCGCCTCGCGTACGGTGCGGCGAAAGGCGGTCAGCGCGCGTCGCACGACCAGGTTGAGGTCGGTGGGCCGCGGGACGAGCACCTGCTGCTGGCTGAGTGCGAGCAGCTGGCGCGTCAGCTCGGCGCCTCGACGCGCCGCGCGCCGGATCTCTGCGGAATCCGGCCGAGCCGAGTGGCCGGGCTCCAGCACGTCTTCCAGCATGTCCACCGACGTGAGGATCGTCGTCAGCAGGTTGTTGAAGTCGTGTGCGACCCCGCCGGCCAGGCGGTTGAGTGCGGCGACCGTGTCAGCCTGGCGGATTTGTGCCTCGACGGCGAGCCGTGCGGCGACGTCGGTTTGCGACCCGAACGAGCCCACGAGGAAGCCGTCGCGTACGATCCCGAGCCCATGGTTGAGGTAGCGACGGACGGCGCCGTGGGCATCGCGCTCCAGCGACTCGACCCCGTCGATCCGATAGCCATGGAGCACGAACTCGCGGACCATGTCGACGTTCTGGTCGGCATCGACGAGCATCTCGCGAATCGACGTCCCGACGAAGTCCTCAGCCCGACGATATCCGTACATGCGCGCGAGTCCGTCGCTGCAACTCGCGAGGCGCCCGTGCCGCAGGATCCACTCGACCTGTTCATCGGTCCCCAGGGAGGTCGGGACCGGGGGATCGAACTCGAAGTGCCACAGGCCATCGGTGTCACCCGACGACGGGACCACCGCCGGCATGGCAAGGCCGGGTGTGGGTACACTGCGCTGGTCGGTTGGGGCCGGCGGAATCAAGGACGGTAGGGAGACGGGCGTTCGGGGGCGGGGAACGCGAGCAACCGCTGGGCAGGATATGTAGGTCCGGGGCGCTCCATCGCTCACCGGACCAGAGGCGCGGTAATACTGCCAGTCCGAAACCGATTTCGGAACCCCCTAGAGCCAGAAGCGGTCCTGGGGTGTCAGGTGTCTGCGCCAGTCGCTGGCGGTCGGGGTTGGATGAGCCGCCTTGAACCCCCGGAATCGGCGGAGCGCACGCTCGTAGCGCGCGTCCGGCATGTGGATCGGGAAGTGGGGCATCGCGATCAAGGCGCGCTCGACCACCCACACGCTGTGTGTGGCGAGCCGCCAGTCGCGACGGACCAGGGTGTCGAGGTTGGTCACCCCGTAGCCGACGAGCCGTCCTTCTCCGTCGACGTAGGGGTCCATGTAGCTCCGCACCAGTGCGGGCAGTGTGCGAAAGACCGGCTTGCGGCCATGCAGCCCTTCGTCGCGGGAACGCGCCACGGTGCCCCAGCGACCGCGCTCCCGATACAGGAACAGCACGTGGTCCAGCCCGTCCTGCGATTCCAGGTCGAGCACCAGCGGCGGATACCCGTGCGCGGACATCACGGCACAGGCGAATAACATCGCCTCGGCGCAATGCGCGCGTTCGTGTTGCACCACGCCACGAAAGGTCCGGAACGTTGCTTCCCAGTTGTAGGGGAGCTCGCGCAGCCACGCTTGTACCGCCCTGGGTGTGCGCAGCTGCGAAATGAGTCGTCGCTCGCGCCGGGTGAAGTCGCGAGTGACGCGTGGTGCTTCCATGGCCGGGCTCAGCGGCGTCGCCGCACGAGGTCGACCTCGGCCGCGATGGCGCCGAAGCCGTTCCAGTGCGGACCGCGCGCAATCTCATCCATCAGGGACCAGCCACGCGTCGTGTCGCCCTGCATCACGAGCCATGCGGCGAC
>JAEUJK010000087.1 GCA_016794735.1 Gemmatimonadota bacterium
CCCGACACCCCCGAATCACACCCCCTGCCAGGGTCCCGCGGACCGCTCCCGCGACCGCTATCGCACGCAGGGCAGGTCCTGCGATTCGAACATCTGCGTCACCGCCGTCCGCTGCCGCGGGGAGGCCGCCAGGCGGTCCGCGTTGCGCAGCGCCGCGCAGGCACGAGTGGGCGGCGACTTACCCTGCGCGTGGGCGCTCACCAGGACAAGGTAGGTCCACGTGCTGTCCAGCGCGGTCGCCATGCGCGGCAACAGACGCTCGAGTGCCGGTACCGCCGCCCGCGCTTCGGCCTCGCCGCTGCTGTCGTCGATGAGCACGTCGCGAATCGAGTCGCGCTGCGCAATGGCGTCCGGGTCGGTCTCGGGCTCCGCGGTGCGACCGGCCGGTACCGTCGGCGCAGGCGCGTTGGATGGCGGCGGGGCGACCGTCGTGCCCTGCGCCTGTGTCTGGGGCGCGGTGCCCTGCGGCTGCATGGATGATTCACGACGCGCCACCGGCGGCGTGTTGGTCGCTGCCCCCGCGGTGCTGTCGCCCACCGACGACACCGGCGGCTCCGGAACCACCGCCGTACCCTCACGACCACCGCTCATCGCAAAGTACCCCACGACGGCGACGAGCACGACGCCACCAACCCCGGCGAGCACCTTGCCCATCCCGCCACTCGACTTGGGCGCCGCGGCAGGAGCCGGGGTCGCAAGCCGGGCCTCGACCGGCATGGGCTGCGTCGATCGCGGCGTCGGAACGGTCGACGACGACGGCGGCGTGATGCTCCGCGTGCTGAGCGGCGTGCGCCCCCGCAACACCGGCTCACCAGTCCACTGTTCCACCGCTGCCACAACCGCCTCGCCGAATTCCAGCGCGGTTGCAGTGCGCGCCGCAGGATCCCGCTCGAGCGCCCGATCGAACGCGGCCTGCAATTCGGACGGCCAGTCCACTTCGGGGACGGCAACCGACAGGGGACGCGGCGCCTCGATCATGCGCGCCGCCATCGCGCGTTCGGGGGTCGTCGCAACAAACGGCAACGCGCCGGTAAACGCGTTGTAGGCCACCAGCGCGAGGGCGTACACATCACTCCGCGCGTCCAGCTCCTCACCGAGGAACTGCTCCGGACTCATGAACTCCGGCGTTCCCACCACCATCCCGGTGCGCGTGAGCCGCGTGCGCGAGCCGGCGTCGGCCGCCTTTGCGATCCCGAAGTCCACCACCTTGCACCGATCGACCCCACCATCCTCGGTGACGACCATGATGTTGTCGGGCTTGAGGTCGCGGTGCACGATCCCGATGCGGTGCGCCGCGTCGAGCCCCTCCGCGACCTGGTACGTGATGCGGGCCGCGCGCGCCGCCGGGAGTCGCCCGGATTCGGCGACGAGTCCATGCAGGCTGCGGCCCGGCACGTACTCCATGGCCAGGTAGACGGAGCCGTTCCGCGTTTCGCCGAAGTCGAACACCCGGGCCACTCGATCGTGTTCGATGCGCGCCGCGTTGGCCGCCTCGCGGTTGAACCGCGCCACCGCCTCGGGGTCCGCGATCATCCCCGGGTGCAGCACCTTGATGGCCGCCTGCTGCGGCAGCCGGACATGGCGCGCCAGGTACACCCGCCCCATCCCGCCCTCGCCCAGCAGCCGCTCCACGAGGTACCGGTCCGCGACCACGCTGCCCACGAGATCGTTGCCGACGTTCTCGGAAATGAGCGTCGTCCCATCTGTCGGACAAAACGCACTGGTGTCGGGATAGGTGGTCTCGCAGACCGGACAGATCTTGGCCATGATATTGCTATTGACGAGTTCGCCCGCGACACGTGAGGTTGCGTGTCCCCACGCACCATTCCCCCCTTCGTCCAAGCCCATGCTTCGCGCCCGGACTTTCCTCGCGCTCGGGATCCTGAGCCTTGGCGCCACACGCGCCACCGCGCAGTCGAACACCACCGACCGCCGCCCCACCCTCGCCGTCCTCTATCTCACCAACGGCGCCCTTGTCGAACATGACTCCTACGCGCCGCTCAGCAAGGGGATGGCCGAGATGCTCATCACCGAACTCGCGCAGAACACGGGGGTGCGCGTCGTCGAGCGTGACCGCCTCCAGAGCCTCATCGAGGAGCAGAACCTCCAGGCCTCCGACCGCGTGGACAAGGAAACCGCGGTGAAGCTCGGCAAGACGCTCGGTGCCCGCCACATGCTCATGGGGACCTTCGTCATCGACCCCAAGCAGAACATGCGCATCGACGTGCGCGCGGTGAACACGGAAACCTCGGCGATCGATCACGTGGAGACCGTGAGTGGCAAGGCCGATCGCCTGCTGGAGCTGGTGATCCAGCTGGGACAGAAGCTGAACGCGGGACTCAAGCTGCCGGAGCTCAAGGTCGCGAGCGCCACGGGTCCGGCCGCAAAGAATCCCAACCAGCTGAAGGCCTTGATGGCGTTGAGCCGCGCCCTCGAAGCCGAGGACCGGAACAACGTGGCCGAGGCGAAGACGCAATATCGCAATGCGCTCGCGCTGAATCCGGAGTTCGATCGCGCGAAGGTGCGCCTGGCCTCGATCGAGCGCGTCACGCAGTAAGCCCGACGCACCGGTTCCCTGGAATCGTCAGGGA
This sequence comes from Gemmatimonadota bacterium, assembly GCA_016794735.1. Classification (GTDB taxonomy): domain Bacteria; phylum Gemmatimonadota; class Gemmatimonadetes; order Gemmatimonadales; family Gemmatimonadaceae; genus RBC101. The sequence goes on from JAEUJK010000087.1 coordinate 2,592, forward strand.
ACCGGTGCAAACCGCGCGGCGAGACGCTGCGGTTCGGTGATCGTGATGGCGCAGGTGGCCCCAACCGTCGCCTTGCAGCCACCCAGCCAGCCTTGCAGTTGCGAGCTGGCATCCGGCAGCGCCACTACCGAGACCTGGGCGCCCGGCAGCACGTACCCCACGCAGCTCCCCGACACCGTGCCGTTGACCACGGTGCAGGTGAGCCCCATGGCCGACAGCGACCCGTTGCCGGTGCCGCCCGGCACCAGCTCGACGCGCAGCCCCGGCTCGAAGCGCGGCGACAGCTGCACATCACCACCCACGCGCACGGTGCACGGCGCACCTAACGAGCAGGCCCCACCCAGCGCGGCCAGCACGTTCCCGACGGCCGGGGTGTTGGCGACCTGGAGCAGGGTGCCCCATGCCACGGACATCGTGCACACCTTTGGCGGCGCACCAGCGACCAGCGTGCAGAACGGCGCACCATTGATCGAGGTCGTGCCACCCCCCGTGCCGGATGACGTGGTCGTCAGCACGAAGCGACGCAGGGCGAACGGCGCCGTGACGGTCTGCGGCGCATCCATCGTCAGCTGGCACGACGACGGCCCCATGCAGGAACCCCGGAAGCCACTGAACGTGCTCGACACGGCGGTGTTCGCCGAGAGGGTGACGACGGACCCCACGTCGACCTGGGTCACGCAGGACGCTTGCATCGCGCCGGCGACGAGAGTGCACGCCGGTTGTCCGTCGACCAGGATGGTGCCTTCACCATCGCCGGTGCCCTGCAGCGTCAGCGCAACCTGCCGCGGAATGAAGGTCGCCGTGACCCGTCGCGCCGCCGTGAGGCGTGCGACGCAGGTGAGCCCCGAGACGGACTGACACTCGCCACCCCAACCAGCGAAAGCAGACCGCGCATCGGGCGTCGCCTGCAACGTGACCGTCGTGCCCCACGGCTCGGACGCGGCACACACCCCGCTCACCCGTCCGCCAACCGCGAGGGCGCAAGCCAGCGACACCGAGGGCGCCGTCACCTGGCCCGCCCCGGCACCACCCACGTTCAGGACCAGGCGCTGCTCATCGTGAAAGCGCGGGCGCACCGTGGAGCGACCACTCGTCAGGCGCACCACGCAGGTGGTGGCCGTGCCGGTGCACGCCCCGTCCCACCCGCTGAACGACTGGCGCCGCGGCGACGTCGCGGCTGTCGCCACCAGCGACGCCTGCTCGCCCGGGAACAACACACGGCAGGTTCCCGTCGTCGTCGCACCGCGCACCACGCAATCGAGGCCGTTGGGGCCAACGACACGCCCCTCGCCATCGCCGGCACCGGCTTCCACGAACAGCTCGCGACCGGCCGCAAACACCGCACGTACGAGCACGGCGCGATCCGCCGTGATCTCACACGACGCCGACTCGCCCGCGCGAACACAGGCACCGGCCCATCCGTTGAATCGCGACGTGGTCGCCACCGAGGCGCGCAGGGTCAGCGACGTGCCATGGGGCACGCTCACGCGACACGTTCCCGTCGCGGCCACGCCGTTCCCCGCGCAGCTCACGCGATCACCCTCGATACGCCCATCGCCGTCGCCGTCCAGCTCAACGGTCACCCAGCGCGGCGCATGGAACGCGGCCGCAAGGGCGACGTCGCTCGCGCCGAGCGTCACGGTGCACGACTCCACGTCGGCGGCACAGGCCCCCGTCCACGACGCGAACCGCGCCTCGGCCTCGGCGTTCGTCGCACTCGCGGGGATTGCCCGCACCACGATGCGTTCGCCCTCGGCCGCGGAAACGCCACAGGTGCCCGTGGCCTCGTCACCATCGATGCGGCAGTCCAGCCCACTCCCGACCACCTGCCCGCGCCCGTCGCCTGATCCGGTGACCTGGATGCGACGCAAGGCGAGGAACCCCGCCGTCACTTCCCGCGCAGCATCGACCACCACCTGGCAGTTGGACTGCGCGCCGGTGCACGAGGCACCCCACGCGCCAAAGCGGCTGCCGGCATCAGGAATCGCCACGAGCCGCACCACCGAATCCGCGGCAAACCGCGACGTGCAGGTGCCGCGCCCGGCGCCACCTGCCAGCGTGCAATCGATCCCGGCCGGGATCGAAAGGATGCGACCAGCACCAGCGCCCGTACCGGCGCGCACCGTTACCTCGATCGGGGCACGCAGCACGCGGACGTTGACGCCGCGCGTGGCGGGACCGTTCGTCGCGGTGATACGCGCGCTCCCGGCGGCGAGGGCGGTCACATTCCCTGCCTGGTCCACCGTCGCAATGGCCGGTGCGCTGGACGCCCAGGTCACCGCGCGCTCGGCAACGGCCACACCGGCGCGGTCACGAATCGTCGCGCGCAGCGCCATCGTGCCACCAACGACTGTTCCCAGCGAGGCATCATCGGCCAGGGCTTCCCCGGCCGGCCCGCGCAACTCCATCGACGCGATCTCGAACAGCGACACCGGCTCATCCACCGACGCCGTCGCGCCGGGCTGCAGCAACATCGGCCCGATCACCTGACGATCCACGGTGACCCCATCGACGACCAGCGCCAGCGTGAGCGTCACCTTGCAACCACGACCATCCGGCCCCGCACTGCGCTGCCCGTCGGCCAGGCAGGTCGCCAGGTCCACGGCCACCGGGACCGCCTGCTCCTTCGCGTTAGTCAGCGGCATCGCGCGTTCCATCAACCGCGCCGAGGAACCGTCGCGCCGCAGGTAGGTCCCGGCCACCCCCAGTTCCACCGTGGCAGCGCCACGCGCCGCCGGCAGCGTCGTGAGCAGCGCGACCCGTGCCGGCGCGAGGGTGCCCTCACGCCCCGGTGCGAGGGCGTCCGCGAGCCCCTGACACCCGGCCAGGGCCACCGACGCCAACGCCGTCAGGCGATGCAACGCTCGAAATCTCATGGTCAGAATCGTCCCTGGAGAACCACACCGCTGGTGAAACCATGGAAGCCGCGCGAGGGAAGTTCCCCGCCCCGGCTTCCCAACACGCCCGCCTGCGCCCGCACATACGGCTGCACGGCGAGCAAGCCACTGCTCGAGCGCAGCCCGATGGTCACGTCACCCGCCCGGACCGCCCGCGTCGCCAATCCCTGGTCCGACGCGAGCCCGCCATGCCACCGACCTGCCGTGGCCAACACAATGTCCGTGCCGCGCCGCAGGGGGCGCGCCGCGCGCACCCCACCCTCGACGTATTGCCCGCTCGAACCCGTGACGGTGATCCCGTCACGTGCGTAGGGCGCACGCCACAGCGACGAGGCGTACACCACCACCTCGCGCCAACGACGGCTCCCGACCTGCAGCTGCGCATCCGCGGTGAGCACCGGACCCAGTTGCACGGTGGCCAGTGCGACCTGCTGCGACCCGGGGGTGGCCCCTTCGGCGACCCCGCGCAAGCGATCCTCGCGAAAGACGTCGGCGGCGACCCCGAGGTTGAGGCGGTGGGCGCCAACCAATCGCTCGGCCGCCATCGAGGTGCGGACCACGCTCCCGGGACGGAAGTCGGCGGCATCGGTCCCGGCGGTCAGTGCCGCGACGGGTTGGTACCGCCCGCGATGCTCGAACGAGCCACCCAGTGCCACGGTCCACGGCCCCATCAGGCGCGACGCCACCAGCCCGAGGATCCCGCTTGGCCCGGTGCCCACGGGGGTGCTGCCTAACGCCAACGCCGGCGCCACGAGCACGCGCAGCGCGCTGTACTCACCATCGTCCAGGTTGGTGCGCCCGGTCGGGGCGTTCACCCCGACGGTGGCCACCAGCCCGTCGAACAACACCCGCCCGGTCGCCCGCAGGCGCACGTCGCTCGTCCCCCGCAGCGTCACCCGCCGCGAGGCGCCGGTGCGCGCATCGTCGAAGGTCACCTGTCCCATCGCGTGCAGCGCGGTGACGTCCAGCCGCCACCCCGCGCCTAACGACGCGGCAAGCGCCACCGGGATCGTCAGCTGCGAGGCCCGCCGCACGCGCACCGAATCCAGGCCGGCAAACCCGAACTGCTCGACGCCGGCCCCGTGGAAGGTCATCACATCGAGGGCACCACCCACCCCCGCCGCATACCGCGTGACCAGCCGCGACTGCGCGGGCAGCGCCAGGCCACCCAAGGCGAGGACAAACGCCACCGCGGCGCGCGTCATGGCCGGCGCACGGTGATGAGCACCGTCACGAGGGTCCCCGGGAAGGTCGGGTCCCCAACGCCACCCAGCGGACGGGTCTGCGAGGTGATGTGATCGAGGGGCCGGTTGAGGCGATCGACCACCGAGACCACCGGGGCCTCCACGCCACGAATGCCCGGCAGGAGAGCCGCGGTCCCCGCGATGGTGGTGGCACGCGCGAGCGCCGTCGTTGCCCGCACCGACGCCGCCGCAAACTGCGGATCGTTCCGCCGGGCCTGGCCGAACTCCGCCGCGGCGGCGGCCCAGTCGCCACGAACTTCGGCGGCCACCCCACGGCCATAGGCGTACAACGCTTCCACATTGCGCGTGTGCTGCGCCGACACCTGGGCGCGCTCGGCGGGAGTGAGCACCACGCCCAACGCATCGAAGAGCTGGAAGGCGAGCGACTTCTCGGCCGCGAGGATGTCCGCAATCGGGGCACGCGCATCGATCGCCGCCGAGACGAGTCCGGTTGCCACGCTCGTGACACGCACGGCGACCCTGATGTCTCCACCCGGCAGGGAGTCGATGCCGCCCAGGAGCAGTCGCTCGGCGCCGAGCAGGCGTCCCACGCGCGGCGCACTCGCCGAATCCACCCGGCCACTCGCGGCGAGGTCGAGTTCACGCATGACTTCACCGAGTCGCGCACGTTCCACCACGGTGAGGGCACTGCTGCGCGCCAGGTCGGTGGCCAGCAGGTCGGCGAGGGCAAACGACAACGAGACCGCGGCCCCCGTGACATTCGACGACGCGAATGGCGGAATCCCCACCGCACCCGACTGGGTCGAGCTGCCCCGTTCGCGCGCCACCAGGTTGGTCGCGACACTGTCGGCCACGCTCGGCGCCGAAACCGGCCGCGCACGCGCGCAGGCCGAGCTCAGCACTACGCAGAGCGCGCCGAGGGCGAGTCGAGGGGTGTGAAGAACGGGGAGAGGCACGTGCCGGACCACGTGGGGGGAGCGAGCGCGAGGG
>JAEUJK010000156.1 GCA_016794735.1 Gemmatimonadota bacterium
CGCGAGTAGCCGCGGCTCCACGAGTCGGAGATCACCACTTCCTGCGTGTGCGGCGCGTGCTTGAGCGGGTTGTCCTGCTTGTCGAGCACCCCCGCCGCGATTTCGTCCATCTCCGCGCGAATCGAGATCAGCGCGTCGCAGAAGCGATCCAGCTCGGCCTTCGACTCCGACTCCGTCGGCTCGATCATCAGGGTCCCCGCCACCGGGAACGAGACGGTCGGCGCATGGAACCCGTAGTCCATCAGTCGCTTCGCGATATCCTCGACCTCGACCCCCGTGGCCGCCTTGAGCGGGCGCGGGTCGACGATGCACTCGTGGGCCACGCGACCGTTGCGTCCCGAATACAGCGTCGGGAACGCGTCCTTGAGCCGGTGCGCCACGTAGTTCGCGTTGAGGATCGCCAGCTTGGTCGCGAGGGCCAGCCCTTCACCGCCCATCATCTTGATGTAGACCCACGAGATGGGGAGGATCGACGCCGAACCCCACGGGGCCGCGGAGACCGCGCCTAACGTGGAGCGACCGGCCTGCGCCACGACCGGGTGCCCCGGCAGGTGCGGCGCGAGGTGCGCCGCCACGCCGATCGGTCCCATCCCGGGACCACCACCACCGTGCGGGATGCAGAAGGTCTTGTGCAGGTTGAGGTGGCACACGTCGGCGCCGATGTCGCCGGGCCGCGCGACACCCACCATCGCGTTCATGTTGGCGCCATCCATGTAGACCTGCCCGCCGTGCGAGTGCACGATCTCGCACACGGTGCGGATCCCTTCCTCGAACACGCCGTGCGTGCTCGGGTAGGTCACCATCAGCGCGGCGAGGTTCTTCGAGTGCTCCTCCGCACGCGCCTTCAGGTCGTTCAGGTCGATCTCACCGTTGGCCGTGCTCTTCACCACCACGACCTTCATGCTCGCCATCGCGGCGCTCGCCGGGTTCGTCCCGTGCGCCGAGGCGGGAATGAGGCAGACGTCGCGATGTGCCTCGCCGCGCATCTCGTGGTACTTGCGGATCACCAGGAGGCCGGCGTATTCGCCCTGCGACCCGGCGTTAGGCTGCAGCGACACGGCGGCGAATCCGGTGATCTCCGCCAGGTCGGCTTCCAGCGTCTTGAACATCTCGGCGTAGCCAGACATCTGCGACGCCGGGGCAAACGGGTGCATGCGGCCGTGCGATGCCCACGTCACCGGGAACATCTCGGCGGTCGCGTTGAGCTTCATCGTGCACGAGCCGAGCGCGATCATCGAGTGGCACAGCGACAGGTCGCGGGACTCGAGCTTGCGGATGTAGCGCAGCATCTCGTGCTCCGCGTGGTACCGCGAGAACACCGGATGCGTGAGGAACGCACTCGTGCGCGCGAATCGCTCGTCGTAGCGGTCGTCGACCGAGAGCGTGTCCGCGGTGCCGCCCAGCGTGGCCAGGAGGTCCGTGACGTCCGCTTCGGTCGTCGTCTCGTCGAGCGCGATGCTCACCGAGGTCGCGTCGAGCACGCGGATGTTCATGCCGCGCGCCAGCGCCGCCTCGGACACCGCCTGCGCCGTTCGCCCCTTCAGGTTCACCCGGACCGTATCAAAGAACTCGTGCGGGACCGCGTGCCCTGCGCGCTCCGCCCCGGCCGCCAGCAACGCGGCAAGGCGATGGACACGCTTCGCGATCCGCGTGAGCCCCTGCGGACCGTGCCACGCGGCGTACATCCCGGCGATTACAGCCAGGAGCACCTGCGCGGTGCAGATGTTGCTCGTCGCCTTCTCGCGCCGGATGTGCTGCTCGCGCGTTCCCAGCGCCATGCGCAGGGCCATCCGGCCCTGGGCGTCGCGAGAAACACCAATGAGGCGCCCCGGCATGAGGCGCTTGAACTCGTCTTTCGTCGCAAAGAAGGCGGCGTGCGGGCCGCCAAAGCCCATCGGCACGCCAAAACGCTGCGAGTTGCCGACCGCCACGTCCGCGCCCCACTCCCCGGGTGGCGTGAGCAGGGTGAGCGCGAGCAGGTCCGTGCAGGCGATGACCAGCGCGTCGGCCGCGTGGGCCCGCGCGGCCGCGTCGCGGTAGTCGTGGATCCCGCCATCGGTCGCCGGATACTGCAGCACCACCGCGAAGACATCGGCCCCAAACGATGCCGTGCGGGTATCGGTCACGACCACGTTCACGCCGGAGGCCCACGCCCGCGTCTGGATGATGTCGATCGTCTGCGGGTGCACCCCGGCATCCACCACGATCGTCTCCTTCCCTTCCTTCCCCTTCACCCCGTAGGCGAGGTGCATCGCCTCGGCGGCCGCCGTGCCCTCGTCGAGCATCGACGCGTTGGCGATCTCGAGACCCGTCAGGTCGATCACCATCGTCTGGTAGTTCAGCAGCGCCTCCAGCCGGCCCTGCGCAATCTCCGCCTGATAGGGCGTGTAGGCCGTGTACCAGCCCGGGTTCTCCAGGATGTTCCGCTGGATGACCGGCGGGACCAACGTGTCGTGGTACCCCATCCCGATATACGACCGGAACTGCTGGTTGCGATCCGCCATCCCGCGCAGCTCGGCCAGCACGTCGTGTTCGGTGCGCGCCGGGCCGGTGTTCAGGGTGCGACGGAAGCGGATCCCCTCGGGAACCACGTCATCGATGAAGGCGTCGAGCGAGCTGTAGCCCAACGCGCCGAGCATGGCATCCACCTCGTCCATCGAGGGGCCAAGGTGACGTCGGACGAAGGTGTCGGACTCAGTCAGGTAGTGGCGCAGGGACATCGCGGTCGGGGATGAGTGCGGCGGGATGAGAAGCGAGGGAAAGCTACCGCGCATCACCCGTCGTCGCGAAGGGCGAGGCACCGTGCTACCATCCCGGATCTCAACCTCGCGTCGCGCCACCACGTTCCCGTGCCCTGGCACCTCCTCGTCACGCCACCCCTCCCCGGCGCCACCAACATGGCGATCGACGAGGCGCTCCTGCTTCAGGCGCGCGAGACCGGGCAGGGCACCATTCGCATCTACACGTGGGCCAGGCCGACCATCTCGCTCGGGCGGCACCAGGTGGGGCGCGACATCTGGGACCTCGAGCGCTGCCGGGAACGCGGCGTCGACGTAGTGCGTCGCCTGACAGGCGGCCGCGCCATCCTGCACCACCAGGAGCTGACGTACGCCGTCGCCGCCCCGGTGGTCGAAGGCCGCGGACTCCGCGACGACTACGGGGCCATTGCATCGCTTCTGGCCCACACGCTCCACCAGCTCGGCATCGGGGCCACGGCCGCGACGCCGGCGGGTCGGATGCCGATTCCCGCCGCGGCCCCGTGTTTCGAACTGCCCGCGCGCGACGAACTCGTCGTCGACGGCCGCAAGCTCGTCGCCTCGGCGCAGCTGCGCGAAGACGGCGCGTATCTCCAGCACGGCTCCCTCCTCAACCACGACAACCAGGGATGGCTCGCCGAACTCGCGACGATTCCCATGCCCACGACCGCCGCGGCCACGGTGGTCGGCCTCACGGGTCGTGAATTGACCGCGGATGCCTGGGCCGCGACCATGCGCGACGCCGTGCGTGAGGTCTGGCAGGCCGACATCGTCCCGGTGCACGTTGACGCATGCGTTCCCCCCGGCACCCTGGCGTCGCTCACCGAGCGTTACCTGGACCCTGCGTGGACGTGGCGCCGGTGAGTCCCCGCTGAGATGAGGGCTTTCCTGCTTCGGCGACTGGCCCTCGGGCTGGCCACGATGCTGGTCGTCGCGACGGCCACCTTCGCGCTGCTGCACGCGGCCCCGGGTGAGCCCTTCGCTGAACTCATGGAGGATCCCCGCTTCACGCCTGAGCAACGCGCGCTCCGGCGAAAGGCGGCCGGGCTCGATGACCCATTGCCCGTGCAGTACCTCCGGTACATCGGCGACGTGGTCCGGGGAGACCTCGGCACCTCCCTCGCCAAGCGACGCCCCGTCCGCGCGCTGCTCGCCGAACGCCTGCCACGCACCCTGCTCCTCATGGGCACCGCGCTCCTCCTGGGGTTTGCCCTCGGGATCGCGATTGGCGCCTGGCAGGCCGCCCGGGCCGGCAGTGCCGGCGATCGCTGGGTGGGGCACGCCACCGTCGCGTTAGGCGCCGTCCCCGACTTCTGGATCGCGCTCGCCCTGCTCCTCACCTTCGGGCTCAAGCTGCGCTGGTTTCCCGTCGGCGGGATGACCGAGCCGGTCACGCATGACTACATGTCCCTTGCCGGGCGCATCGGGGACGTGGCGTGGCACCTCGTCCTCCCGGCCACCGCCCTCACGCTCCTCATCCTCGCGTTCGTCGCCAGGCACCAGCGGGCCGCCCTGCTCGATACGCTGCCGGAGGACTTCGTGCGCACGGCCCGCGCCAAGGGGGTGTCGCCGGCGAACGTGGTGCGGCATCACGCACTTCGCGCTGCCCTCCTCCCCACGATCACCTTGTTCGGGCTGAGCCTCCCCGCCCTCGTCGGCGGCGCCGTGCTGATCGAGTCCACCTTCAGCTGGCCGGGCATGGGCCACCTGGCCGTCGAGTCGATTGCCGCGCGCGACTACCCGGTCGTGCTCGGCGTGACCCTCGTGGCGAGTGCGGTGGTGGTCATCGGGGGCATCCTCGCGGACCTCCTGATGCTGCGGGCCGACCCGCGGACGCGTCATGGCTGAGACTCCCGCCAGTACGCTCGCCATCGAGCCGACCGCGACTACACGCGCCTTGCCTGCGCGTGTGTCGTGGTGGGGCACCCTGGCCAGCGATCCGGGGAGTCGGGTGGCGCTCGGATTCCTCGCCTTGCTGGGCCTCGCCGCCCTCTTCGCCCCGTGGCTCACGACGTACGGTCCGGCCCAGGTCCTGGACCCCGTGGGGCTCCAGTCACTCCCGCCATCCGCGTCGCACTGGTTCGGGACGGACCCGGTGAGCCGCGACGTCTTCAGCCGGATGTTGCACGGGGCCCGCGTCTCGCTCCGCATCGCCGTGCTCGCCGCCGCCCTGTCCGCCACCGTCGGCCTCGCCTGGGGGACCATCGCGGCCTTGTCACGGCCGCTCATTGACCAGGTGATGATGCGCACGGTGGATGCGCTCCTCTCCATCCCGCGGCTGCTGCTCGTCCTCACGATCATTGCCCTGTGGCCGCAGGTGACGCCGACGGCGCTCGCGGTCGTGCTCGGCGGCACGGGATGGTTCGGCATCAGCCGGCTGGCGCGCACGGAAGCGCTCGCGATCCGGCAGCGCGAGTTCACGGCCGCGGCGACGGCACTCGGTGTCTCCACGCCCGTGCTCCTCCTGCGACACATCCTCCCCCATGCCGTCGGCCCGGTGCTCGTCGCCTCGACGATAGCTGTCGGGCAGGTGGTGGTGATGGAAGCCGGGTTGTACTTCCTCGGCGTCGTCCCCGATGTCCCAGCAAGTTGGGGGAGCATCATCCAGGACGGCCGGAATGCCCCGCTCACATGGTGGTGGCTCACGCTGTTCCCCGGTGTGTTCCTCGTGGCCGTCTCGCTGTCGGTGAATACCATCGCCGGGCGCTTGCGGAGCGCGATCAACCCGCGCCAGCTTCACGGCCGATGAGCACCCCCGATTCCGCGCGCGTCCTGCTGAGCGTCGAGAACCTCCGCACCTGGTTCCACACGCGCGACGGCGTCGCCCGCGCGGTGGACGGCGTGTCGTTCGACGTGCGTGCCGGCGAGACGTTGTGCGTGGTCGGCGAATCGGGGAGCGGCAAGTCGGTCACGGCACTCTCGCTCCTTCGGCTCATCGATCCCCCCGGGCGCATCGAACCCGGCTCGCGCATCGCCTTCGAGGGCCGCGACCTCATGACGGCGACCGAGGAAGAGGTCCGTCGCCTGCGCGGCAACCGGATCGCGATGGTCTTCCAGGAGCCGATGTCCGCGCTGAACCCCGTCTTCACCGTCGGGGACCAGGTCGCCGAGGTCGCCCGCATCCACGATGGCGCCAGCCGGCGCGCGGCGTGGGATCGGGCGGTCGAGATGTTGTCGCTCGTTGGTATCCCCGACCCGGCCGCCCGCGCGCGCCAGTACCCGCACGAGATGTCCGGTGGCATGCGGCAGCGCGTCCTCATCGCGATGGCACTCGTGATGAACCCCGCGCTCCTCATCGCGGACGAGCCGACCACCGCACTCGACGTCACCATCCAGGCGCAGATCCTCGAGCTGCTCACCTCGGTGCAGGAGCGCTTCGGCACGGCCATCATCCTCATCACGCACGACCTTGGGGTCGTCGCCGAGGCGGCGGATCGGGTCCTCGTGATGTATGGCGGCCAGGTCGTGGAACGTGCCGCGGTGCGCGACCTGTTTGCGAGCCCGCAACACCCGTACACCCAGGGGCTGCTGCGTGCGATGCCGCGGGTCGGGCAGGGCCGCGATCGGTTGCTCACCATCCCCGGGACAGTGCCACCGCCGACCGCGTGGCCGTCGGGCTGTCGCTTTCGCGATCGCTGCCCTCTCGCCTTCGATCGTTGTGAACGCGAGGCGCCGGAACTCACCAACGTGGTCGCTTCGCACGCCGCGCGTTGCCACGTCGCCGGCACCCCGCTTCCCGCGGCCGCGGCTTCGTCATGACCACGCCCCTGCTCTCCGTGCGGAACCTCGCGGTCCACTTCCCCGTGCGATCGGGGGTGTTTGGCCGCATGACCGGGGCGGTGCGCGCCGTCGACGGGGTCTCGTTCGACATCTTCCCCGGTGAGACGTTAGGCATCGTCGGCGAGTCGGGCTGCGGCAAGACCACGATGGGACGCGCGATCCTGCGCCTCGTCGAGCCGACCGCCGGCTCGATCCACTTCGACGGCGTCGACTTTCGCGCACTCAAGGGCAAGGCGCTGCGCGCCATGCGCCGCCACCTGCAGATCATCTTCCAGGACCCGTTCTCGTCGCTCAACCCGCGACTCACCGTGGGGACGACCATCAAGGAAGGGCTGCTCGTCCATCGCATCGCCGAAGGCGCCGCCGCCGACCAGCGCGTCGCGCAACTCCTCGACGAAGTGGGGCTGCAGGCGTCGTACGCCACGCGGTATCCGCACGAGTTCTCCGGTGGGCAACGCCAGCGAATCGGGATTGCCCGCGCCCTCGCCGTGGAACCCAAGCTCATCGTCTGCGACGAGCCGGTCTCCGCACTCGACGTCTCCGTGCAGGCGCAGGTGATCAACCTGCTGCAGGACCTGCAGAAGCGACGCGGCCTCGCCTACCTGTTCATCGCCCACGACCTCTCCGTCGTCGAGCACATGGCGAATCGCGTGGGCGTCATGTACCTCGGCCGCTTCATGGAACTCACGTCGGCCGAGGCGTTGTATCGCGAGCCGTTGATGCCGTACACGCAGGCGCTGCTGTCGGCGATCCCCGTGCCGGATCCGGAGCGCAAGCGTAACCGCATCGTGCTCGCCGGGGACCCGCCATCGCCGGCGCACCCGCCGGCCGGCTGCGTCTTTCACCCGCGCTGCCATCACCCGTCGCGTGATGCGGCGTGTGCCGCCATCGTGCCGCCGCTCGAGGAGAAGGCACCACACCACTGGTGTGCGTGCCTCAAGCAACCGCCAACCATTGTCCCGTGGGGCGAGCAGCAACGCGCCGGGGCCACGCACGAACCGGCGCGCCACCTGCCGTCGGCGGCCATGCACTCCGCAGGTAGTCTCCCCGAATCACCGGCCCGCTGACGCCCGTCAGCGCCGCTCCCGCTCCGCTTCCTCCCCTCGCCCCTCGCCCCGTGACCACTCCCCGGACCTTCTTTGGCCACCCCGGTGGGCTCGCCACGCTCTTCATGACCGAGATGTGGGAGCGTTTTTCGTACTACGGCATCCGCGGCCTGCTGGTGCTGTACATGGCCGCCGCGCTGGCCGACGGTGGCTTCGGCTTCGACCGCGCGCAGGCGTCGGCGATCTACGGGATTTACGCCGCGTCGGTCTACCTGGCGTCGTTGCCCGGCGGATGGGTGGCGGATCGCTGGCTCGGGCTGCAACGGGCCGTGTTCATCGGCGGCGTGCTGATCGCGTTAGGCCACCTCGCCATCGGCCTGTCGGCCGCCTTCGAGCAGGCGGCGTTCTTCCTCGGGCTGGTCCTCATCGTCCTCGGCACGGGCCTGCTGAAGGGCAACGTCTCCGCCCTCGTTGGCGGGTTGTACCCCGAGGGCGGCGCGCGCCAGGATGCGGGCTTCTCGATCTTCTACATGGGGATCAACACCGGGGCGTTCATCGCGCCACTCATCACGGGCTTCCTCGGCGAGAAGATCGGGTGGCACTGGGGCTTTGGGGCCGCCGGCGTCGGGATGCTCATCGGGTTGTTCGTGTTCCGTTCGCAGGCGGGGCCGCGCCTCGGTGAGAACGGGCTCCGTCCCTCGGGTACCCCCGAGCAGCAGGCTCGGGCCCGGACCATCTCGCTCGCGGGCTTCGGGTTGGCATTCCTCGTCGTGATCCTCGCCATGGTCGGCGTCTTCCGCCCGGATCCCGTCGCCATCGCCGGACACATGAGCACGATCATGCTCACGATGTCGGGGCTGTACTTCGCCTACCTCTTCTTCCTCGCGGGGCTCACGACCGCGGAAAAGAAGCGCGTCGCGGTGATCATGGTGCTGTTCGTCTTCTCGATGTTCTTCTGGGGAGCCTTCGAGCAGGCGCCGACCTCGCTCAACCTGTTTGCGCGCGACTTCACCGATCGCTCGTTGCTGGGATGGGACATGCCCGTGTCCTGGCTCCAATCGCTCAATTCGCTCTTCGTGATCCTGTTCGCGCCCGTGCTCGCCGTGGTCTGGGAGCGGCTCGGTGCGCGGGGCCGCAATCCCTCGAGCCCGACCAAGTTCGCCGTCGCACTCATCCTCGCCGGCCTCGGCTTCTGGCTGATGGTCTCCGCGGCGGATCGCGTCGCGGCCAGTGGCGGCACGCTCAAGGTGTCGGCCTGGTGGCTCACGGCGAGTTACTTCCTGCAGTCGATCGGCGAACTGTGCCTCTCCCCGGTCGGCCTCAGCAGCATGATCCTCCTCGCCCCGAAGCGTTTCGTGGGCCAGATGATGGGGGTCTGGTTCACCTCCATCGCGTTAGGCAACCTGTTCGCGGGCATCGTCGGCGGGGACGTCGATCCCAACCAGCTGACCGCCATGCCGGACCTCTTCCGGCGCACGGCCTTCGCCCTCTTCCTCGCCGCGACGGTGCTCGGACTCCTGATCGTGCCGATCCGCCGCATGATGGCGAGCGAACAGAAGTCCTAGGCGCTCAGGGCCAGCGGAACACGGACTGGGGCAGCACGCGCTCGCGGGCCGAGCGGATATCGTTGGGCAGGCGCCAGAACTGCTGGGTGCGATCCTCGCTCGTGAGGCGCACCTCGAAGCGGGCGCCGGCCTCGCGCGTCGTCGGCACGGCAAAGTCGACGCGCCACATCCGCTGGGACCGGGCCGGCGCGGCCACGATCACCGAGGCGCCCACGGACTGCCGCCACCCGCTCGACATGCCTAACGGCGAGTCACTCGCGTGGATCACGCCGGCGTCCACGAACGCCGCGACGCCCACCGAG
>JAEUJK010000174.1 GCA_016794735.1 Gemmatimonadota bacterium
GAACCGCCGTAGGTGCGCTGCAGGTTGGGATCCAGGTTCTCCCACGGCGACCAGCTCGTCCATTTGCGGAAGTCCACCAGCCACGGGAAGATGCGATCGGCAGGGGCCTGGATCTCGATCACGCGCTCGATGCGCATGGTGTCGGGGCGCAGAGACGCGAGAACCAGGACGACGAGGACGATGGCGACGACGATGTAGATCGCGATCATGGCGGGGGTGGGCGAGGGGATGAAGAACATCGCCCACCCCCGGTGTCACGTCGAGGGGCTCCGGGAGGTGCGTGACTACGGGCTGCCCAGCTCGCCACCTTCGGCGAGCTCGCGGCGGTTGCGTCGCAGCGCCTGCATCACGGTGCGTCCCGCGGCCACGGCCCCGATGACGATGTAGATGTAGAACGAGTACACCCGCCACCAGATGAGCGACGCCGCCATGAGGCGCGGCGAAAGGACATTGCCTAACGCTGCATTGAACGCAAACTCCACCACGCCACCCCCACCGGGGGCCGGCGCGATCGCCGCCCCATAGAGCAGCGCCATCGGCCACAGCACCAGCGACGACAACGGGGCGTTCTCCCCGTACGCGGCCGTCACGAGCGGCAACACCGCGAGGCGCCCCACCACGTGCAGGACGGAGAACCCAAGGGCGGTAAGCATCAGCCCCCGATGCGCGCGGCGCAGCGATCCGGCCGAGGTGCGCAGCTGCCGCAACGACATCTGGATGCGTCGCCACGCGCCCGACCCGATCCCCATCCAGCGCACGAGGCGCGGACGCGGGCCATGCGCGCGCCGACGTGCGAGCACAACGCCCAGCAATCCCGTGCCCAATACCCCGATCGAATAGACTCCCACCGTCAGCAGGATCCCGCGGACGATCCCCGACTGGTCGTGCCACCAGATCCCGAACGCGATCGCCAAGAACGCGAGCGACACCATCTCCAGGAACAACTCGAGGAAGAGGATCAGCAGGACGTGCGCGACCTGGAGCCCCGCCTCGGTCAACACGAGGAATCGGGCCGGCTCCGCTCCGGATCGTGACGGGGTGATCGACGCGGCAAAGTCCCCGCCGAGGATCGTGCGCGCGGCCACGCCGAACGGGGCATGCACCCCGATGGCCTTGGCGCTGAACGTGATCTTGAGGACGCGAAAGACGATTTCGAGGCCAACGGCGGCCAGGAGCAGCAGGTGCGACCCCCAGGGGAGCCCGAGCGGCGCACCACCGGCCGGCCAGCTCGACGCCACCACGTACACCGAGACCCCGATCGAGGCGGCGAACGAGAGGGCGGTGAGGAACCAGCGAAGGGGGGTCACATCCGACGGTTGGAGGGCCGGATTTCACCTACGTCCGGACGCTGCCGAAATCTTCGCGCCCGGGGTCCCGGTGCCAGTCCCGCGGGGCTTGCGCCCCCCACCCGCGCCCCCGACCATCTGGCCGCTACACAGGCGCACGTCGGCCGGCATCAAAGGGTATATGACGGTGCCAGCCCTCACCCTCCACCCGCGAGTGACGGCCTCGACCCAGGACCTTCCGGATGACCGCGACCTCGCCAGCCGTGCGCTGGCGGGCGATACGCGTTCGTTCGAGGTGTTGTTCGAGCGTCATGCCGGGCGCGTGTACGCCCTGTGCGTGCGCATGGCGGGGGATCGCCAGCGGGCGCAGGAGCTGGCGCACGACGCGCTGGTGCGTGCCTGGGAGCGGCTGGGTTCGTACAAGGGTGAAGCGGCCTTCGGGACCTGGTTGCACCGGCTGACCGTGAACGTGGTCCTCGAATCGGCGCGCTCGCAGCGCCGGCGCGAGGCGCGGGTTGCCCTCGCGGAAGACGATGACGCGGACGTTGGGGGAGCGCCGGAACTCGCCCCGTCCGACGTGGGGGATCGGATCGACCTCGAGCGCGCCATCGCGAAGCTGCCGCGGAATGCCCGCCAGGTCTTCGTCCTGCACGACGTGGAAGGATTCCGGCACGACGAGATCGCCGATCGCATGGCAATTGCGCCCGGCACGGTCCGGGCCCACCTGCATCGCGCGCGCAAACTCCTCATTGCATGGCTGGACCGATGACACACCCGGAGCTCGAACAGCTGAATGACCTCGTCGACGGCCGACTTGCGCCGGCGGCACGCCATGACGTCGAGGCCCACCTCGCGTCGTGTCGCGCGTGTCGCGACGAGGTGGATGCGCTGCGCGCGACCGTCGCGGCCGCGGCGGCACTCCCGTCGTCACTGCCGGTGCCTGACGGGTTGTGGGATGATGTGCGGGCCACGATCGATGCGCGGCGCGTGGTCGCGTTGCCACGCGCACCGCGTGCGGCACGCACCTTCTCCACGCGCACCCTGGCCATCGCGGCAACGGCCCTCGTCATGGCGTCGTCCGGCCTGACCGCGTTCGTGTTGCGTGGACGCGGAAGTTCGCCGGCGCCTGTCGAGGGGGTCACGCTGTTGCCCGCGTCGTGGCGTGCGACGGAGAGCGGGTACATTGAGAGCGTCGACGCCCTCCGCGCGCAGCTCGATGCGCAGCGCGCCCAGCTCGACACGGCCACGATCGCCGCCGTCGAGCGTGCGCTCGCCACCATCGACGCAGCCATCGTCGAGGCCCGGGCCGCGCTCGAGCGTGACCCGGCCAATGCAGCACTCACGGACCTGCTGGCATCCAACTATCGACAGAAGGTTGAACTCTTGCGCCGGGCCACCCAGCTCGCCTCGATCACATGAAGTCCCTCCATTTCCTCATCGCCGCCGCCGTCGTGTGCTCCACCACGGCACTGGCGGCCCAGCAGAAGGTCGATCGTCGCCACGCGGTGACGCGCGACGTCTACGTGCGGATCAATGGGGCCTTTGCCTCGCTGCGCGTGACCGCGTGGGATCGTGACAGCATGGCACTCGTCGGCGACGTCCCGAAGGGCACCCGGATCGACGGCGGGGCAAGCGAGCCGCCGTCCAAGGGGGTGAAGTACTACCTCGAGGCACCGGCCGGCACGCAAGCCGCTGGGCGCCTGGAGTTGTTCGTGCCCGCTGGGGCCACCGTGTGGGCCAAGGCCGCGAATGCCACCATGGAAGTCAGTGGGGTGACGGGTGGCCTGGACCTGAACATCATCGGCGGGCGCATTGCGGTGAACGGCACGCCGCGTGAACTCAACGTGGAGTCCATGGATGGCGCCGTCACCGTCACCGGGTCGCCGGGCTGGATGCGGGTGAAGACGGCGAGCGGGAACATCGTCGTCAACGGCGGCTCACCCGATGCCGGATTGACCACCGTGAGCGGGACGATCACGGCCCAGGGCGGCGACTACGAACGCGCCCGCATCGAGTCGGTCACCGGCAACGTCGTGTTTGGTGGACTGCTGCGACGCGCCGGCTCGCTCACCATCGATTCCCACAGTGGTACCATCGACCTGGCGCTGCCGGTGAAGGCCTCGCTCGACATCGAGGCCACGACCATTGCCGGCAGCATCATCAACAACGTCACCTCGCGCCGCCCGACGCCCGGGCGGGAGGGCCGCGGCGAAGAGCTGAGCCTCGGCCTTGGCATTGGCGATGCCCGGGCGACGTTGCGTTCCTTCAAGGGGAACATCCGGCTCCTTCGTTCCGACGTGTCACCGAACAAGCCGGGCTGACCCGGCGGCGATTCGCCGGATCGCTCTGCATCGGGGCGTTGGTGATTCGCACCAACGCACCCACCGGCGCAGACCTCACACACCTCGAGACCACCATGACCAGGCTCCTCCTCGGCGCCCTCGCCGCCGCATTGTCCACGACCCCGGCCGT